>CAJKRH010000069.1 GCA_905202255.1 uncultured Ruminococcus sp. | reverse complement strand
TTTATTGAAAGTTTAGGTCAAGCCTTTGGGGAGGCTTGCGCGAGCCGACGGCGGCGACGGGAATTGACACATATGCGAAGCATGTGTGTTGGCGTCGCCAAGACAGAGCATCGTGGGTCTGGTACCTGTGCTGACGGAATGAAAATTTAAATAGTTATTGACACCTCATCCGTCAGCCTACGGCTGCCACCTTCTCCCACTGGAGAAGGCTTACAAAACCCATCAGCCAAATTTCACGCACATTTTTGTACTTCAACATTCGGTGAAAGTTATCAAAGGCAGGAATGCGCAATTTTGTTTTAAGAGAAACAAGGCGTATCGCCAGCCTTCTCCAGTGGGGAATTGACCGATTTGCGGAGCAAACGCGGTCAATTCCCGCGAGGTTCGCCGTAGCCTGACATGGCACAGCAGTAAATCCGAGTCGGCGCTTTAGCGTTTCGAGCCTGTAGCCATGACTAAGCTACATTTGGACGGTTCACTCGCTATGTTCGCACCGGAGGGCGATGGTTGTTTGCATAGAGTAAAGTTGGAAGATGCAGGGAGGTTTTCTAAGGAGGGAAAGCCATCTTTTTGATTCTTTTCGGCGACCAACGGTCGCCGCTTGAACAGTATTTAATCCCTCATACACAAAGAAAAACCGCGCTCTGCGCGGTTTTTCTGTTCCGTAATCTTATTTTATCAGCGAGCAGACGGCTTTTGCGTATTCCACAGGGTCGTCTATCGGCAGTCCTTCGATAAGGAGCGCCTGATCATAGAGTATCTTTGAATAGAGCGCAAGCTTTTCGCTGTCGTCGGATGCCGCTTTGAGCGCTTCGAAAACGGGATGATTTTCATTTATCTCGAGAATCTTTTCGCTCTTTATCGCGCCGCCCTCGGGCATATTGCGGAGCACCTTTTCCATTTCTATGGAGAGCGCGCCGTCGGAAGAAAGCGCTACGGGATGCTCGCGCAGAACCTTGGAGAGACGAACTGCTTTCACCTTGTCGCCCAATGCATTTTTCATCGCTTCGAGAAGCTCTTTATTTTCCTCGGCACTCGCTTTTGCGGCTTCCTTTTCCTCTTCGCTCTCAAGTCCGAGGTCGCCTGTGCCTACATTTTTGAACTCTTTTTCCTTGTAGCTTTGCAGCGTCTGGAGGCAAAATTCATCAACATCCTCCGTGCAGAGCAGAACATCAAAATCATGCGCAAGCACTGCCTCCGTATTCGGAAGCTTTGCGGCTCTGTCCGTAGTTTCGGCGGCGGCAAAATAAATGCACTTCTGCGCCTCTGGCATAGCGGAAATGTATTCATCGAGCGTGATGAATTTCTTTTCCTTTGCCGAGAAGAATATCAGCAAATCCGAGAGCGTATCTTTGTTTGCACCGTAATCGCCGTAAACGCCGAATTTTATTACTCTGCCGAAAGATTTCCAGAATGTTTCGTATTTCTCTCTGTTATTATCGCGCAGATTTACAAGCTCGTTTTTAATCTTTTTTTCAATATTTTTGCGGATGAGACGGAGCTGATGATTCTGCTGGAGAAGCTCACGGCTGATATTCAGACTGAGATCTGCGGAATCCACTATGCCGCGCACGAAACAGAAATAATCGGGGAGCAAATCCTCGCATTTTTCCATTATCATGACGCCAGAGGAATAGAGGGCAAGCCCTTTCTTGAATTCCTTTGTATAAAAATCATACGGCGTCTGCGCGGGAATGAACATTACCGCATTGTATGAAACCATACCTTCGCCGCCTGCCGTGAAAACAAGCGCGGGATCATTAAAGTCATAAAATGTATTCTTGTAAAATTCGTTGTATTCCTCGCTTGTCACCTCGCCTTTTTTGCGCTTCCAGATAGGAACCATGCTGTTGAGCGTTTCCATTTCCTTGTGCTCTTCATATTCGGGTTTCCAGTCGTCGCCCGCATCCTCGGGTTTCGGAAGCATATGCGAATGTGTGACGAGCATTTTTATCGGATAGCGGATGTAGTCGCTGTATTTTTTCACGAGCGAACGGAGCTGATATTCATTGAGATATCCGTCGTAGTTTTCGTTCTCCGTATTTTTCTTGATGTGCAGGGTAATATCCGTGCCGACAGTGGCTTTTTCGGCTTCTTCTATCGTATAGCCCTCGGCACCGGAGGATTCCCATTTCCATGCCTTATCCTCGCCGTATGCACGGGAGATGACGGTCACCTTGTCGGCTACCATGAAGGCGGAATAGAAACCAACGCCGAACTGACCTATTATATCAAGCGTGTCGCTCTTGTTTTCCGTTTTGAAATCGAGCGAACCGCTCCTTGCGATAGTGCCGAGATTGTTTTCCAGCTCGTCGCGCGTCATGCCGATACCGTTATCGGAAACGGTGAGCGTTCTTGCCGTGCTGTCAGGTGTGAGCGTTATTGCAAAATCGCCCTCGGCTATGCCGACACCCTCATCCGTCAGGGATTTGAAATGAAGCTTGTCTATCGCGTCGGAAGCATTGCTGATAAGTTCGCGCAGGAAAATCTCCTTATTTGTATAGATGGAATTTATCATCAGCTCGAGAAGCTTTTTGCTCTCGGCTTTGAATTCTTTTACTGCCATGATTATGTTACTTCCTTTCAAAAGAATTTTTTATATAATATATTATAATGCAAAAAAGAGCCTTTTTCAAGCATTCGCCGCCATTTTTTACAAATGATGCGAGACTTGTTAACACCTTATGCGATTTTTGGCACGGGAGCATATTTTTGCCTTGTTTATTTTTTCGCCGAATGCGGAAATTATATGTATGAAAATATATGAAGGAAGGCAAAGCTTTGAAAAAAACAATATTTAAAATCTCATCATGCTTTTTTGCCGCCGTATTTTTTGCAAACAGTGTGTTTGCCGCGGGATACAGCTGGTACTGCATGAGAAAAAAGAATCATGAGCGCCCGCAGGCGGAATCGAATATGCGCTTTATCGAGAAATACGATGCGGCTTTTCTCGGCAAAAATCCCGAGGAAAAGGTGATATATCTCACCTTTGATGCGGGATATGAAAACGGCAATGTCGAGCGCGTGCTCGATACGCTCAAAAAGCATAATGCTCCCGGTGCTTTCTTTGTGCTGGACAATCTGATAAGAAGAAATACCGGACTTGTTCGCCGCATGGCGGAGGAGGGTCATCTCATCTGCAATCATACCGTGCGCCATCGCGATATGTCGGGTTTTTCACGCGAGGAATTTGAAAAGGAGCTTCATGCACTGGAGGATGTTCTGCGGGAATATACGGGGCTTGAAATGGCAAAATATTACCGTCCGCCCGAGGGGCGCTTCAGTGAAGAAAATCTGAAATATGCGCAGGATATTGGCTATAAAACGGTTTTCTGGAGTCTCGCCTATGCCGATTGGGACAATGCGAAGCAGCCTGCGCCCGATAAGGCGATGGCACTGCTTGATGCGAATATTCATAACGGCGCGATAGTCCTGCTCCATCCCACCTCAAAAACAAATGCCGATATTCTCGATACGCTCATGACAAAATGGGAAAAAGACGGCTACCGTTTCGCCTCGCTTGACGAGCTTTTCGCAAAATGAAGGGCTGTCGTTTTGTCATTCTCGTATTGTGCCTTGCGATGATGCTTTGCACCTGTACCTTTGCCGAGCGGGACAGCAGAGTTATCTTTTCGGGAAGCGGCGGGGAAAAGAAAATCGCGCTCACCTTTGATGACGGACCGCACCGCACAAAAACGGCTCAGATACTGGCTCTGCTTGAAAAATACAATGTGAAAGCGACATTTTTCATAGTCGGGAGCAATGCGCGAAACTATCCCGATATCATCCGCGCGGAGATAGAGGGCGGGCATGAACTGGGAAATCATACTTTTTATCATTCGTGCCTCTCAAAATGCAGCGGCGAGAGGATAAGAGCGGAGATTTCGCAAACGGAAAATTTGCTCATGGAGATAGCGGGATATCAGCCGAAGCTTTTTCGTCCGCCCGAGGGGGCATATTCGCATAAGGTCGTCGAAATAGCGACGAGTATGGATTACAGCATTATACTCTGGACAGTCGATACGCGCGATTGGGCAAAGGCTTCCACTGCGCAGATAGTGGCAAATGTCAGCGCAAATGTGCGCGAGGGGAGCATAATTCTTTTTCATGATTTCACCGTGAGCGGGACGCATACGGTAGACGCGCTGAAGATATTGATACCGAAGCTTCTTTCCGAGGGCTATGAATTTGTCACGGTGTCGGAGCTTATTTCCGATGCGGGATAAATAATGAAAAAAATCGGTTTTCTTCTTGAAAAATTCATATCTTCGTGATAGAATATACGCGAAAAATCAAAATCTCACGAGGCAAGATATGAAAATACAGGAAGAAAAGACAAATGCAGTCAGACTGCTGTCATCAAAGAAGATAAATTTCACAACGCACACCTATCAGACAGAGCCTGTGCTCAGCGGCGCGGAAATAGCGAAAATCCTCGGCGAAAATCCCGATAAGGTTTTCAAGACGCTCGTCACCGTCGGCAAATCGAATGCAAATTATGTTTTTGTCGTGCCGGTGGAAAAAGAACTGGATTTGAAAGCGGCGGCGGCTGTCGTCGGCGAGAAAAGCATCAGTATGATAAAATCAAAGGAACTTTTGCCGCTGACGGGATATATCCACGGCGGTTGCTCGCCGATAGGAATGAAGAAATTTTTCCCTACGGTGATAGATGAGAGCGCGAAAAATCAGGAAACTATCCTTTTCAGCGGCGGCAGAATAGGCTTGCAGGTGGAAACAAGCACGGATGAACTCGCAAAGGTGATAAAATTCCGCTTCGCGCCCATAAGTAAAGATATGTGAAAAGCGGCTGTCCATGCGGACAGCCGTTTTTTTGCTCCGCACTTTCACTCACAGCTTGGTAAAGCTTTCGCCTACTTTTTCATTAAAGTTTAGGTCAAGCCTTTTCAAAGGCTTGCACGAGCCGACGGTGGCGTCGGTCGCGCTCCGCAGAGCACGAAAGTTCTTTTTACGCGTTTTCTTTTTTATAGCTTTTTCTTTTGCGCCTGCATATGCAAAAGAAAAAGCGGATAGAAGCCTTTTCCAGTGGGGAATTGACCGATTTGCGGAGCAAACTCGGTCGGCGTCGCCGAGACTGGGGCAGAAGGTGGCAGCCGCAGGCTGACGGATGAGGTGTCAATAACGCTTATCTCTTTACCCCGTCATCTCACTTGCCTTATTCACGATGCCCCGTCTCGGCGACGCCAACACACATGCTCCGCATATGTGTTAATCCCCGCCCTGCATTTATAGCGGGCGTGCAGACAATGCGTGCACGAATCTGCTCGACTTCATCGTGCGATATGTTCGCACGCGTGGTAGTATGAGATTACGGAGAGCGGCATAACTACCGACTTTTGCTTTGCCATTTGCCGCACGCACTTACCACGCACTACTTTTTGCGACTAACTCGTGCACGCCGCCAGTGGTTCGGAAGGAGGACGACGCGAGTCCTCCTTGCTGACTTTTGGTACTTTTCCTCACGGAAAAGTACGATAAAAGAAAAATTATTTCAAAAAACCAAAAAAATCGACAACTTTCGTTGCCGATTTTTCGGGTTCGTCACAGGTATTCTTTCATTTTATTTATACTGTTCTCCTCAAAAGTGACGACCTCGTTTGCAAAATTCATGATATGCTCAGGTGCATTTTCCTTTTTCGCGGCGGTTATCTGCTTTTTCAGCTCCACTATGCCCATTGTCGAGCCTTCGATTATCAGTTCCGCCAACTTCTGCGCGGAGCTGTCGGTCATGGTGCTCATCGTCATCGAAATTTCGCCCGAAATTTTTGCGATGGGACTGAGCTCTTTTGCCTTGATGTTCATATCCGCCAGCTTGCTTTTTGCCGTATTTGCATAGCTTGCATATGTGTCGAGCTGACAGGTGATATCGCGGCGCAGGTTTTCATCCTTTACCTTGCCGATGAGCGAGCAGAGCGAATCCTCGCCCATATTTGCATTTTTGTAAATCTCGCAGAGCAGTTTTTCTCCCGGATTTGTCGGTTTGTTTTTCTCCATGGAAATCATCTCCTTTCCCGTTTATTATCCCGAAAAAAGCTTTTTTTATGCCGCCGCACGGATAATAAATGTGAAAAGGCAAAAAAATTCACATTTCCGCAAATATTTTTTGCAAAAAGGACTTGTATATTTTTCCAAAATGGGTTAGAATAAGGATTGTATGGGAATTTATTACCCCAATTCCATTAAATTTATCTAAACGGAGGATTTTATCATGTCAGTTAAAGTTGCTATTAACGGTTTCGGCAGAATCGGTCGTCTCGCTTTCAGACAGATGTTCGGCGCAGAGGGTTATGAAGTTGTTGCTATCAACGACCTTACAAGCCCCGCTATGCTTGCTCATCTTCTCAAGTATGATACAGCTCAGGGCGGCTACTGCGGCAAAATCGGCGAAAATGCACACACAGTTTCTTCTAAGGAGCCCGTTCTTGCTGAAGACGGCAAGACAGTTGTTACTCCCGGTTCTATCACGGTAGACGGCAAGGAAATCACTATTTATGCTATGCCCAAGGCTCAGGATCTTCCCTGGAAAGCTCTCGATGTAGATGTTGTTCTCGAGTGCACAGGTTTCTATTGCTCCAAGGCTAAGGCTCAGGCTCATATCGATGCAGGCGCAAAGAAAGTTGTTATTTCCGCTCCCGCAGGAAATGACCTCCCCACAATCGTATTCAGCGTAAACGAAAAGACTCTTACAAAGGATGATACGGTTATTTCCGCCGCTTCCTGCACAACAAACTGCCTCGCTCCCATGGCTAAGGCTCTCAATGATTATGCTCCTATCCAGAGCGGTATCATGAGCACAATTCATGCTTACACAGGCGACCAGATGATTCTCGACGGTCCTCACAGAAAGGGTGACCTCAGAAGAGCAAGAGCAGGCGCTGCAAACATCGTTCCTAACTCTACCGGCGCTGCTA
>CAJKRH010000068.1 GCA_905202255.1 uncultured Ruminococcus sp. | reverse complement strand
CCATCAAGAAGAAGTACGGAAAGAACGCGATCCTCAAGGCGATGAATCTTGAAGAAGGCGCAACCGCAAAGGACCGAAATGCTCAGATCGGCGGGCATAAGGCGTGAACAGCAATTCAATTTCAAGGAGAAAATATTTTGAGAACATACAAGGATAAAGAGGAATTAAAAGCCGAAATCAGCAAAGGCTTTGAAAAGTACATTGCTGAATTTGATTCTATTCCGGAAGCCCTAAAAGATATAAGAGCAGCCGAGGTGGTCAGAACACCGGCTGAGAATCTTGCTTATCAGATCGGTTGGACAACGCTGCTTCTAAAATGGGAAAATGACGAGAAGCGCGGAGTTGAAGTGAAAACACCATCAGAACTGTTTAGGTGGAATCAGCTGGGCGATCTATACCAATGGTTCACAGATACATACTCTCATTCATCCTTAGTGGAATTGAAGGATCAGTTAAAAGGAAACGTTACTTCTATCCAGACAATGATTGATTCTATGAGTGAAGAAGAGTTATTTCAACCGCACATGAGAAAGTGGGCAGATGATGCTACCAAAACAGCGGTATGGGAGGTTTACAAGTTTATTCACGTCAATACCGTTGCTCCCTTTGGAACATTTAGAACGAAGATCAGGAAGTGGAAAAAGGCAACGCTGTAACTATTATTCGACTGTAAAAGGAGATGTGGGATGCACATGAAAAGCAAATATGATGAGATTATGGGGCGTCCTCACCACGTCTCCAAGACGCGACCACAGATGCCAATGTCAGATCGTGCGGCGCAGTTCGCTCCCTTCGCAGCACTCACCGGCTACGATGCTGCCATCAAAGAAACCGGGCGTCTAACCGATGATAAGATCGAGCTTGACGAGGAAGCATTGACTGCATTGGACATGAAGTATCAGCTTCTCATGGACGCCCTTGATGATGCACCGGAAGTCACCATTACCTACTTCCAGCCTGATGAGCGGAAGGCTGGCGGCAAATATGTATCAGCAACCGGCGCGGTCAAAAAGGTTGATGATTTTGAGCGGCGGATCACTATGCAGGACGGCACGAAGATTCCAATGGATGACGTTCTAAGCATTGACGGAGAGCTGTTTTCATCGCTGGAATAATGTCGCTTGCCATGCGACCGAACGAATTGAATACAGATATAAATAGACTGCAAGGCGCAATGCCAAGCAGTCTTTTTATGTGAAAACGGTGGATGCAGACGTATCAAATCTAAATGAGATTAAGAAAAATCCTATTCAATCCCGGACAAATCCCAATAAACTGTCCGTTGTTATATGAAGGGGTATTTTACGGGGAGTCTCTACGAGGGAATGCGATTTTAGAGAATAGCAAGCACAGCCGGTGTATATACACACGGCGATTTTCGATTATTGGGCGGTCGCATATCTCGGAGAGGGAGCAAACGGCAAAAATACGGCAAAGGAATATATAGAAAAACTTTTTTCAAAGCTTTCAGAGGAGCAGCGCAAAGCCGTAAAGCATTACGATTACGGCGGAGAAAAATGGTATCTTGTTATTCCGCGGTACGGAGAGGAAAACGAGCTGATTCAAAACGGCGATAAGAAAAATTTGCAAAAAGCAGATGACGGCACACCGTATATAATAAACTGCGGCGGCGATGTTGAAATTTATATCGTCATTCGCGGCGGACACAAAATCACGCTTGATACGGATGAAAACGGCAGGCTGATATGTACACCCGATATATGGGATATAACAGAGTATAAAAAATAAAATAATTGAGAGGAGAACAGAATTATGGGACTTTAAAAGCAGGTGCAGGGGCGCTCGGCGGCGTTTTAGCTGATCAGCGGAGAGAATTTTTCTGCTGCGAAAGCTTGGATGCCGACACACTTGTGGCAAAAGGCGAAAAACGAGTGGGAAAAAGAAGTTCCAACAAAAAGTGAGACGACAACATTATTTCAAACGGTTCAATCATTTCGATAAATGAGGGGCAGAGCATGATTATCGTGGAATCGGGCAAATTCTGCATGAATTGCGGAAAGCTGCAGCCGGTATCGGACGGCTGGACTTGCTCGTGCGGAACGGTCAACAAGGGTAGGTTCTGCCGGAACTGCGGCAATCCAAAGCCTGCGGGCGTACCAACCTGTAAATGCAACAAATGCGGCTGGGAGCCTGAGGATCCCAAAAATCCGCCGAAATTCTGCCCTGAATGCGGTGACATATTTGATGATAATGATAAACAGTAAAATTGCGACAGCAAAAACTATGTGATGAATAAGAAAAGGAGCAAGTAACAATGAAGATAACAGTTTCATCTGTTCCGACAACATCGGAAGAATTTTCTGCTCTGCCGCAGAATGACCTTTCCAAGCCGGAAAATACCTGTGCAATGTTCCTGTTGGCGCTTGCACTGTATCTGAAGGACAGTGATGCGGGTGTTGCCGCACTTAATACACTGAGAGGTCCGAGACCGCTCAGCAATTATGATATTCAGTTTTTAAGAGACCGTTTGCGCGGAAAAAGTTATCTTCCGCTTGCTTATTTTGGCGGGGCAACTCCGGCAAACAACTATGTTCCGAGTACTCCTCTTACCCTCGAAGTTATTGCGGACAGCAGACCGCAGGATATCGAGGAAGGATACCTCCGGTTGTTTTTAAAAACGACCGGTGCAGACTCTCCGCGACCGATAAAGCTTCGACAAAAAGGTGATTCCTGGTATTTGTGGGAGTATTCCAGTATTCTTTCCGGGATTCGGATTCCATCGGAGGTGGATGCGTGGACATAATTTTATAAAACAAAAAAAGAGCTGTTCCGGACATTCACCGCCGGAATGCAGCAAAATATTCGGTGATGATGATAACAATAAAAGAATCAGGAGGAATTCAGTATTATGAAAAAGTTATTAGCATTGATTTTGACAATAGGCATGGTATTCTCGCTCGCTGCGTGCGGCGGTGAAAATACCGGAAAAGAAACCGAAAAAGAAACCGAAAAAGAAACCGAAACAAAGCAGGAAACCAAAAAGATTGACTACGCAAATATGACAGAGGACGATCTGATAAAAGAGTTTATTAAAGATGAGCAGAATATAACCTTGGACGAATTTGTAGACCTTGCTTCCACATATTCATATGCAACAATCAACAATAAGCTTGAGCTTGATGAAAATATAACAGACAAAGCAATAAAAAAGCTTAAAGAGAATAAAGCAAAGCTGCCGGCGGCAAAGGAATTTGTTGAGCCTCTTTTAAAAAGTGACGCACCGCAGGTAAGAGGCTATGCTTTTTCAAACATCGCCACATTTTTCGGGGCAAGTGATTCGCATAAAGCGTCGGCAAAGGAGATTCTGAAAACCGAAAAAGAGCCTTATGTTATTAAATGTGCGGTAAAAGCTCTTGGAAATGAAGGCGGCAAGGATGCAGAAATCGGCAAATTCCTGCTTGATGCGGCAAAGAATGAAAACGCAGTTGTAAGAAGGCAGGCGGCGGTTGCTCTCGGAAGCACATGGAACAAAACTCTTGACGGTGCGGTTGATGCGGAAATCGAGCTGATGAAAGATTCGGATAACGAGGTTCGGAAAGCAGCGTATGAGTATGCCGGTCTCCTTGGTGATGACAGGGTAGTTGAGCCTATCTCGGAAATGCTGAAAAACGAGGATGACGCAGACCTTCATTCAAGCGGTGTAAGAGGTCTTGTTTGGCTGTGGTATGATTATCCGTCACACGAAAACACAAGCGAGGCGGCATACAGAGCCACGATAGACTACTTTAAAACCACACCGGGCAGCGACAAAGTTCCCGCATGGGCAGCCGTAACAAGCTTTACCAACAAATCTGAAAAGAATTATGCCGCATGGAAGGAAAAAGCAACATATTTCAATACGGATGAGCTTTATGAAGTCATGCTCGGACTTGTAAAAAACGAAAATTTAGGACGTATGACGCGCGGATATGCCTGCAAACCCGTTGCGGTGCATTGCACAAAAGAGCAGTTTGAAGCGTTTGGCGAGGTTGTAAATGCTCTTACCGATAAGGATGCGAAATTTATACAGGACGAGTATCAAAATCAGGCAAAAAAGCTTGAATAGCCGCAGAACGGGGGAATGACTATGAAAAAAATAATCGGCGTTATACTGATTATAGGAGGCATTTTCTTTGCTTTGCTTGCTGTAAAAGCTCTTGTGTCAGCACCGCAGTCCTACGAGAAAATCAGAGCTGCGGCAACGATTAAGGACGGCAAGCTTACTCCCGAAAACGAAGGGAAGCTTGTGGTTGTCTCGGGAACGCTTAAACCTGCCGAACAGCTTCAGGATCCCATAACTGGTGTTAAGCTTCCCGGAGTAACGGCGAAAAGAACCGTTTGGACTTATGAACGGGATACCAACAGCGATGATGAACAGGTGTGGGACTGGAAGCCTGAGAATACCGACTACAGCGAAAAGGCGAATTTCGGAATCAACGCCGAGATACTTACAACAACCATGCTTGCCGCGCCTACATTACTCGGTGAGTTTAAGGTAGAAGGCAAGCTTCTTAATCCCCTTATAAGAAACACCGAATTTACGCAATATGATGAGCAAAGTCTTAATGCGGGCTGGAAGGTGCTTTCGGGCGGAAAAGAAAGCCGCTACTGCGTTTAAAAAGAAAATTGGCTGCCGAAAAAATCAACAGGTACGTACTCAACGACGGGATATGGATCTCAAAAAATATCCTACGGTATTGTTTCGCCGGATGATCCGCTCGAATATACGATTCTCGGCGTACAAAAAGGCGATACCCTGATAAAGAGCGAAGATGTAGATTCGGTTACAACCGTTAAGGGAATTATGACGGCGGAAGAATTTACCGAGGAGTACAAAAAAGGCGTGCGCGGCGGCTCGATTTTCGGCATAATAGCTGGTATACTGCTTGCGGTAATCGGTGCGGGAATGATGATATTTCGGAGGCAGTGAAAATGAAGGCGAATACAAAATTATTCTCCGGCGGCGGAACCTATATTTCAAAAGTGGCAATTGCAAGGCTTACATTAAAGAAGCACATACAAATGATTATAGGCGGATTCTTCACGGCGGTTTTTCTGTTTGGAATTATTTCGGGGGTTACAGGGTATAACGAAAATCTTCGCGATAACTTGATTACCAATATAGTCATGCTTGTTCCGTCCGCACTCCTTTTGTTAAACGGCATTAAAAACGGCACAATGGCGTCGCGTGCATATCGCTACAACTCAATTTTTATGTGCGATATTGACGGCACGGTGACAATTGACGAGCTTGCAAAGCAATCCGGAAAACCGCCGTTCAGGGTGATTTCCGAGCTTGAGAAGCTTTTTGATAAAGGAGTGTTCTGTGACTGCACTCTGCAAAAGCAGGGATTGCCCTGCGTGATTCTTTCGGGCAGAGAAAACAGTAAAACAAGCTTTGTTAACGTTGTATGCGAAAAATGCAGCGGAACAACAAGAATTCGCGCCGGAAGCTCCGGTAAATGCGAGTATTGCGGTAATGCAATTTCAAGCCGTAATATCGGGGGCAAGTAGAACATCACATCAAAAGGAGAATATAAATGTGAAAAGGACAAGACAATTTTTTTCTGTTTTACTGACGCTGGTGATGCTGCTTACGCTTGTACCCGCCATGGGCGTGACGGTCAGTGCAGCATGAGGAGTGCGCAGACTGCCATGCTGTGAAGGCAGGAAGCGAAACTGTGATCCCTGCGCTGACCAGCATCAAGGTAGAGAATCTGACTGTTGCCAAACCCGTCAGGGATGTTGCTGCGGCATCAGCTGCCTCCACTGACAGTACCTATTATGTGGAGAGCGCCGAGTGGAAGGCTGCGTACGGTACAACTCTTGCTATTGGCGATACATTCCGTTCCCGTACGGTCTACACAGTGAATATTACGCTTAAGACCGCCGGTACAGACGTATTTTCCGAAAAGTCCACCTATAACGATATCGAGGGCAAGACGGCTGCAGTCAACCACGTGCTGACCGGCGATGCCCATGCGGACAGCGTTATTCTGTCCTATACCTTTGACTCCACCGGTGGATCTGGCGGCGGTGGCGGACGAAGCACTTCACGCTACACCGTATCGTTTGAATCGAACGGCGGCAGCAAGGTTTCAAATCAGACCGTTACAAGAAACAGCGTTATGAAAGAACCGACAGCGCCGACAAAGGAAAACTTTGATTTTGACGGTTGGTACTCGGATAAGGAACTCAAAACCAAGTACGATTTTTCCGAAAAGGTAACAAAGAGCTTCAGACTTTATGCAAAATGGACGGAAAAGGATGATTCGGTAAATCAGATTATTTTAACGATTGGTGAAAAAGCTGCACAGGTATTCGGAAAAACGAAATCAAACGATGTTGCTCCGAAAATCGAAAAAGACCGCACAATGCTTCCTGCAAGGTTTGTTGCCGAAAACTTGGGCGCAAAGGTCGAATGGGACGGCGAAAAACAGCTTGTAACCATTACGGGCAAAAATCTTAAAACCGATGAGAATGTATTACTATCGGCGCTGCAACAGTGAAGGTAAACGGAAAGAAAATCAAGCTTGATTCCCCTGCGTTTATCGAAAATGACCGCACCTACACCCCTATCGCTTTATTTCCGAAAACTTGGGAGCAAGCGTCGAATGGGTTGAAAAAGAGCAAAAAGTTATTATTACAAAGGTTCAAGCCGAAGAAAAATAAAACTTAATAATTTATGCCTTCTTAATTGAGGAAGGCACCGAAGCCGCTCGATACGAAGGCAAAACTTTTGTTCGGGCGGATTTTTTGTCGCTTTGGAAAAACGAAAAATCGAGGTGCAGTAATGTTGTTTTATTATTTTCATTATTAGCGTTGCGTGGCATATCTGCCCTTTATAAAACTGTTTGCCGACTTTAAGAGGATATGCTGTACGGTTGGGAGTGAGAATTATGGTATTCTGTAACTGTATCACCGTGCATAGCATACGGAGGAAACGTATGATGTTTAACATGAGAGAATTTGTAAAGAGCGGATTTTTAAAGGCGGTCGG
>CAJKRH010000067.1 GCA_905202255.1 uncultured Ruminococcus sp. | reverse complement strand
GATTAACACATATGCGGAGCATGTGTGTTGGCGTCGCCGAGACGGGGCATCGTGAGTGGAGCATGTGCGCTGACGAAATCAGGGCATTTTGCCAGCCTTCTCCTGTGGGGAATTGACCGATTTGCGAAGCAAACGCGGTCGGCGTCGCCGAGACGGGGGCATCGGAGCATGTACGCTGACGGATGAGGAGCCCTTAAAGCGTACTGCTAAAATAAATTCTATCAGCGCTATGCTTATGCCATATGGTTTTTCCACAATCTGAAGCCTGTTCTTTGGTCATCCGAAAATAGAATAAACCGTTACACTCCCTATTATATGTCCCTCTGCGTGCGATTATTCGCCGTCGGAATCGTCGTCGTAGTCAATCTCCGAGAAGAGTTCATCCTCGAAAATATCGGCGATGCGGTCGAATTCATCGTCGTCATCTACCGTGACGAGGATTTCATCTCCGTTTTCATCCTCTTCTATTTTCAGTATTACATATTCTCCTTCCTCGTTGTCCTCAAGCGGGAGAAGCGCATAGTATGTCACGCCGTCCAGCTCTCTGATGCCGAGAACCGAGAAATTTATTTCTTTTCCGTCCTCATCGGTGAGGGTTATGGTTTCATCTCCGTAGAGTTCATCTGCCATGGTAAAATCCTTTCCGGCTTGTATTTGACGGTACGCACGCCGAGGCGCACCGACCTTTCTGTATTTATATTTTACAGCAAATCCGCAAAAAAGTCAATATGCAGAGCTTATTTCGCGGGATTTATGTATTTCCAGTAGCTTTTCATATAGATAGCGCCCGAAATAACGGTCATTATGCTCATCGTTGCCATCAGCGCATACTGGAGAATGAGCAGGACTATTGCGCCGGCGGAGCCTTCCGCAAGCGTGAAGAGCGGCATGGCAAGCGAAAGAATGATAAAGAACATCTGCGAAACGGTTTTCACCTTGCCGTAGATATTTGCGGGAACGACAACGCCGCATCCCGCCGTTACAAGACGCATGCTTGTGACGGCAAGCTCGCGGAAAATGACGATAACCGTTGAGATAAGCAGAAGCTTGCCGAAAATATCGTTATCTGCGAGGAAGCAGAGCGATATCAGCGCCGAGAGCACGAGAATCTTATCCGCAAGCGGGTCGAGGAATTTGCCGAAGTCCGTTATCAGCCCGTATTTTCTCGCTATTTTGCCGTCGGCAAAATCAGTTACCGAAGCGATAACGAATACGAGAAGCGCCGCAAGCCTGTTCCATGCGAAAGCCGACGAGGGCTCTATCAGCATGAAAGCGATAAAAAACGGTACGAGAAATATTCTTATTACGGTTAGTCTGTTCGGTAGATTCATTTTTTCCTCCGCGGTTCTGCCGTTTTTTCTTTATGCTGATATTTTATCATCTGCGCGGCAATATTTCAAGTGCTTTATGTGAATTTTTACCTCTTTTTATTTTACGAGGATTTCCATCTGCGTTTCTTTGACAAACATCCCCATTTTCTCGTAAAATGCGCGGGCGCTGTCGTTGCCCTCCCAGACATTGAGCGTGAGGTCATAGCAGCCCTGCGCTTTCGCATAGGCGAGCGCATAATCAAAAAGTTTTGTTCCGATATGCTCGCCGCGGCAACTCTCGTCTATGCAGAGGTCGTCGATAAAGAGCGTTTTGAAATCGCGCATATTCGTCGAAAAGGGCTGACGCTTCATCTGGCAGAAAACATAACCGCGCACGGCGTCATTTTCGTCCGCCGCGACGAAAACGGGCGTTTTCTCGTTTGCGAGAATGCCGCAAAGCTCCTCCTCGGTATATTTTGTGCTGCCCGAGATGAAAATATCGGGTCTTATTTTCGCATGAAGCTCGAGAACCTCAGAGAGAAGCTCCGTCAGCTTCGGTATATCGCGCATTTCCGCTTTTCTTACGGTAATCTCCATTCTTTTCGCCTTCTTTACTTGACCTCCGCCGAGCCGATAAGGTCATAATCGACGGTGTTTTCTATTTTAACATCGACAAATTCGCCAGGGTGAATGCGTCTCTTGCCGAGTTTATTTCTGAAATAAATTTTCGTATCGATATCGGGCGCGTCGCCGTATCCTCTGCCGTAATAAATCTCGGCTACGGGGTCGTATGCCTCGCAGAGCACCTTCAGCGTCTTGCCTATCATCTTTTTGTTCTTTTCGTCAACAACCTCAAGCTGAGTGCGCATGATGATATCGTATCTGTCCTGCTTGGTCTGCTCGTCTGTCTGGTCAGGCATATCATAGGCGGGAGTATCCTCCTCGCGCGAATATGTAAAGGCGCCGAGGCGGTCGAATTTTGTATTCTTCACAAATTCGCAAAGCTCGATGAAATCCGCTTCCGTCTCGCCCGGGAATCCGACTATAACAGTTGTTCTGATGCAGGCATCGGGAATGGCTTTGCGCAGGCGGGCTATCGTATCTTCTATCATTTTGCGATCGCCGTGCCTGTTCATGCGGAAAAGCACGCTGTCGCTGATATGCTGTATCGGCAGGTCGATGTATTTTACCACGCGGGGATTATCGCGAATCTCCGCTATCAGTTCATCCGTTATCTTGTCGGGGTAACAATAGAGCAGGCGAATCCACGGGATATTCGTTTCCTCCGTGATGCGGTGAACAAGCTCGGCAAGCTTGTATTCGCCGTAGAGGTCAAGCCCGTAGCGCGAGGTATCCTGCGCGATGATATTCAGCTCCTTTACTCCGAGTGCTTCCATTTCCTTTGCCTCGGCGATGATATCCTCCATCGGGCGACTGCGGAAGCCTCCGCGTATGAGCGGAATGGCACAGTAGGTACAGCGGTTGTCACAGCCCTCGGCTACCTTAAGATATGCAGTATATTCGGGCGTTGTTACTATTCTGTCGCCGCCGAGCGGAGACTTTTCCTTATCGCCGAAAGCGGAGAATTTTTCTCCCGCGGCAACGGCATCGACAGCCTTGACTATATCGGCGATACTGCCGACTCCGAGCACGGCATCCACCTCGGGCATCTCCTCGAAAATCTGCTTGCCGTAGCGCTGGGCAAGGCAACCCGTGACCACTATGCCGCGGAGCTTTCCGTGCTCCTTGAGCCATGCGATATCGAGGATGCTCTCTATGGACTCCTGCTTTGCGCTCTCGATGAAAGCGCAGGTATTTACTATCACTATGTCGGCTTCCGTCTCCTCGGAGGTTATTTCATAGCCCGCTTTGGCAAGGGAGGAGAGCATGACCTCCGTATCAAGCAGGTTTTTGGAGCATCCGAGCGAGGCGAAACCGACTTTTATATTCTTCTTTTCCATTTTGCGCCTCAGTTCATTTTGTAGGTTGTGCCTGTCGGACTGTCAATGAGCGTAATGCCCATCGCGGCAAGCTCGTTTCTTATAGCGTCTGCCTTGGCATAATCCTTCTGCTTCTTTGCCTCGGCGCGCTCGGCTATTTTATCGAGTATGAAGCCGTGATTTTCGGGGAAAACCTCGTCCTCCTTTTCCTCGGGCTTCGTCAGGTCGAGGGAGAGCACGCGGTCATAATCCTCGATTATCGCAAATTTCGTCGCGTCGCCGGTATCGAGCTTGAGCGCGTCGTAAACGGCGGTCAGTCCGAGCGAGGTATTCAGGTCATAGCTCATCTTATCGATGAAATCCGCTTTCGCCGCGTTGAAAACGGCTTTGTCCACCTCGCCGCTTCTGTCAAGCGAGGAAACTCTCTTGCGCAACTTCGTATATGCGGCGCTCGCATTGTCCAGTGCCTCATAGCTGAAGGTGAGCGGCTTGCGGTAATGCGACTGCAGGCAGAAAAGCCTGTATGCGAGCGGATTGTAGCCCTTGCTCTCCAGCAGAGAAACGGTGAGAAATTCGCCCTTGGATTTGCTCATCTTGCCCGTTTCGTCATTGAGATGCTGAACATGGAACCAGTAGTTGCACCATTTGTGACCGAAATAAGCTTCGCTTTGCGCTATTTCGTTTGTATGATGCGGGAATATATTGTCCACGCCGCCGCAGTGGATATCGAGATATTCGCCGAGATATTTTGCCGAGATGCCCGAACATTCGATATGCCAGCCGGGGTAACCTACACCCCACGGGCTCTCCCATTTCAGTTCCTGCGAATCGAATTTCGATTTCGTGAACCAGAGCACGAAGTCGCTCTTGTTCTTCTTGTTTGTATCCTCGTCAACATCGTCGCGCACGCCGACTTTGAGTTCTTCATTATTGTGACCGGAGAGAGCATAGTAATCGTTTGCCTTTGATGTGTCGAAATAAACATTTCCCTCGGCGAGATATGCGTAGCCTTTGTCAAGCAGGGTCTGCACCATCTCGATGAATGTATCGATGCAGCTTGTAGCGGGGACGACAATCTCCGGCTTCTTTATATTGAGCTTGTCGCAGTCGGAGAAGAATGCGTCGGTATAATATTTTGCTATCTCGAGCACGGTCTTGTGCTCGCGCTTTGCGCCCTTGAGCATTTTGTCCTCGCCCGTGTCGCCGTCGCTTGAGAGATGACCGACATCGGTGATGTTCATGGCGCGCTTTACATCATAGCCGTAGTAGCCGAGAAATTTCTCGAGCACATCCTCCATGATGTATGTGCGCAGATTGCCTATATGCGCGAAGTGATAGACTGTGGGTCCGCAGGTATACATGCGGACGGTTTTTCCCTCATGCGGGATAAATTCCTCTACCTGCTTTGTAAGTGTATTATAGAGCTTCATGGTAAAATTTTTCCTTCCTCTTTCTATTTTTGTAAAGAAAAACAAAACGCCCCTGCCGGCATTGTTGCCGACAGAGGCGAAAAATCGCGGTTCCACTCTGCTTTTGTAGCTCATTTTCCCTTAACGCGGGAAACGAATGCGTTTTTGCCGCATCAGCTCGCAGGCGCAGCCGCCGGAGGAATATGCCGCGGAGCTCTCAGCCTGCGACTCCGCTCTCTTTTATCCGCATATCCGAAACCGACTTTTTCCTGTTCATTGCCGTGATTTATTTCGTTTTATTTATGTGCTTATGCGCGGGGACCTGCGTTTACTATGTTCTCGGGCATATCTTTGTACTTCTTGAAGTTCTCGTGGAATTTCTCTGCGAGAGTCTTTGCTGAAGCCTCGTATGCTGCCTTGTCTGTCCATACATTTCTGGGATCGAGAATCTCTGCGGGTACATTCGGGCAGGTCTTGGGAACATATACATTGAAGATGGGGTCGAGCGTGTACTCAACATCGTTGAGTTCGCCTGCGAGAGCCGCAGAAACCATGGCACGCGTATATTTGAGCTTCATTCTCGGAACATCGCCTGCCTTGCCGCCGCACCAGCCTGTATTTACAAGAAATACATTAGCGCCTGTTTCCTTCAGCTTCTCGCCGAGCATTGTAGCATAAACACTCGGATTGAGCGGGAAGAAAGGAGCACCGAAGAGCGTGGAGAATGTTGTAACAGGCTCTGTGATGCCGCGCTCTGTGCCCGCAAGCTTGGAGGTGTAACCGGAAACGAAGTGGTACATAGCCATATCGTTGTCAAGCTTTGCGATGGGAGGGAGAACGCCGAAAGCATCTGCCGTGAGGAAGATGATTGTCTTGGGCTGACCGCCTACGCCGGGAATAGCCGCATTGGGGATATAGTTTATCGGATAGCCTGCGCGTGTGTTTTCCGTGAGAGAGCCGTCATCGTAATCGGGCTTGCCGTTTTCATCGATGATAACATTCTCGAGAAGAGAACCGAATTTTATAGCGTTGTAGATTTCCGGCTCGTGCTCTTCCTTGAGGTTGATGCACTTTGCGTAGCAGCCGCCTTCGATATTGAAGATACCGTCTGCCGACCAGCCGTGCTCGTCATCACCGATAAGCTTTCTTGCGGGGTCTGCGGAGAGCGTTGTCTTGCCCGTGCCGGAGAGACCGAAGAATACGGCGGAGTCACCTGCTTCGCCGATATTTGCGGAGCAGTGCATGGAAAGAAGTCCCTGCTTGGGAAGAACATAGTTCATAACGGAGAATACGCTCTTCTTTATTTCGCCGGAATACTGGCTGCCTGCGATAAGAACGAGGTGAGCCTCATAGTCGATGGCGATGAGTGCCTCGCTGTGAGTACCGTCAACCTCGGGGATGCACTTGAAGCCCGGAGCCGCGATTATTTCAAAATCGGGTGTGTATGTTTCAAGTTCTTCCTCTGTGGGACGGATAAGAAGCTGATGAATGAAGAGGTTCTGGGAAGCAAGCTCGTTTACTATACGGAATTTCTTCGTATATTTGGGGTCTGCGCCTGCAAAACCGTCGAATACATAGAGCTCCTTATTCTGAAGATATGCGAGCATTTTTGCCTTGATGGCATCGAATTTTTCCTTGGATATCGGTCTGTTTATCTTGCCCCAGTAGATATCGTCGTGTACTGCGGGAGTATCAACGATGAATTTATCTTCGGGGGAACGACCTGTGTACTTGCCTGTCTTTACAACAAGCGCGCCTGTATCGGAAAGAACACCCTCACCGTTTGCAAGAGCCTTTTCCGTAAGAGCCGCGGGGCTGAGGTTGCGATAAACCTTGCCGTCGCCTGCTATTCCGAGTTCAATGGGTTTGATTTCTCTCATAATAATTTCCTCCTCGGCGGGTTATCATTTTGCAAAAAACCAAATTTCCGCCTTATAATTACGCTTCGATTATATCACACAAAATCGGAATTGTAAATAGCTTTAATGTAAAAAATCAAGAAAGTTAACATAGCGTTCATACGCATGGGCGGCAATGTCGACATAACGCTTCGCATTGATCGATTTCTGACATACCAAAAAAATGTTTAAAGATACTTTTTCTTTTCTCGTACTTTTGTATGACCAAGAGGAGGGTTCAGGGTGGCGAAGCCACCTCTGAACGGCGTCGCCGAGACGGAGTATACCAAAAGTCATCAAAGAGAGCGTTCCCCTCTCTTTGAGAACTCACCCCGCGTGCACGAGTTAGTCGTGCGAGCCATGCGTGGTAAGTGCATGCGACAAATAGTAGAATAAAAATCGGCAGTTTAGCGCTCCCCGCAATTTCAGCCATGCCACGCGTGCGAACATATCGCACGAGGAAGCCGAGCAGATTCGTGCACGCATTGTCTGCACGCCCGCATATAAAGGTGTGGCGGGCGTGAAAAGAGTGAGTGCGCTGACGGGACTATCAAAATAAATTTTATTTGATATGTTCGCACCCAGACCCGCACCATTATTCCGACCACCCTGTCTCGGCGACACCGACCGCGTTCGCTTGCGCGAATCGGTCAATTCCCGCGAGGTTCGCCATAGCCT
>CAJKRH010000066.1 GCA_905202255.1 uncultured Ruminococcus sp. | reverse complement strand
TATCACACTTCTTACCTATTGTCAATACTTTTTATGAAAGTTTTTTCGATTTTTTTGAGGTTTTTTTCTAATAAATGACCAAAAGCAAGGAAAACAGTCGAAAAAGCTCACGCTTTTTCGACTGTCAGCCTGTATTTTACATTCTGCATGACCATTCCGCGGGATTCCATGACATATTTGAGATAGACCTCGCCGCCGTTTTCGTAATCGACGCTATTGTCGACGCACTTTGAAGAAACGACTAACTCAAACGCGCCGAACGGCAATTCATAATTGCAGGGATATCTCTTGCCTCGCTCAAACACGCACGACATTTTCGCGCCGCCGATGCGGGAAAGCGAGACTATATCCCGCTCTCCCGTATCGAAAGACATCGTGTTTTCCACGATATCGCCCTCGCCCGAGATATCTTCTTCATATTTTATATATATGCGTCCGCCGCGCTTTTCCATCGTGCCCTCGCAGGCGATGTTTATATCAAGCTCCTCGCCCTCGGGGTCGCGCTGTGTCGATTTTATTTTCAGCCTTACCTGCTTCATTTTACATCTATGAGGCTTTCTTTCCACATGGAGGGTGCCTCGTAGCCGAGCAGATTTACCGTTGTGGCGGCAACATTCGCAAGACCGAAATCAGCCTGCGGCTTTACCGTGTATTTATTTTCCGTGAAGTTGTCATAGATAATGCATGGTACGGGATTGAGCGTATGGCTCGTCTTTGCCTTGGGCGAACCGTCGGCATTCTTCTTGAATGTGCCCGTTTTCTTGTCAAGCTCGTACATCTCGTCCGCGTTTCCGTGGTCGGCGGTGATTATCGCAACGCCCTTTGCTTCGTCAACGGCAGCGATTATTCTCGCGAGCTGGAGGTCAAGCGCTTCCATCGAGCAGATGGTCGCCTCGTAATTGCCCGTGTGACCTACCATGTCGCCGTTCGGGAAGTTGGCGCGGATATACTGATATTTGCCGGATTTGATAACCTCGATAAGCTTATCCGCGATGATAGCGCACTGCATCCACGGGCGCTGCTCGAAAGGAACGATATCGGAGGGAATCTCCACATATGTTTCCGTCTTGTCGTCAAACTTGCCGCTCTTGTTTCCGTTCCAGAAATATGTCACATGACCGTATTTCTGCGTTTCGGAAATAGCAAACTGCGAAACGCCCGTATCGGCAAGGTATTCGCCCATTGTATTTGTGATATGAGGGGGAGAAACGAGATATCTTGAGGGGATATGCAGGTCGCCGTCATACTCGAGCATACCGGCATAAACCACTTTCGGCACACGCACGCGGTCGAATTTGTCGAAATCGGCGCCGCCCTCAAAAGCTTCGGAAATTTCTATGGCGCGGTCACCGCGGAAATTGTAGAAGATAACGCTGTCGCCGTCGTTAATTGTGCCGACAGGCTTGCCGTTTTCGGCAATGACAAACGCGGGAAGGTCCTGGTCTATCGCGCCTGTTTCGGCTCTGTAGGTCGTGATTGCTTCTTCGGCGGAAGCAAACTGTCTGCCCTCGCCGAGCACATGAGTATGCCAGCCCTCCTCTACCATTTTCCAGTTTGCGCCGTAGCGGTCCATGGTAATCTTCATTCTGCCGCCGCCGGAAGCTATCTTCACATCGAAGTCAGCCGAGCGGAGTGAAGAGAGAAACTCCTCGAAGGGGCGGACATATTCGAGCGCCGATGTTTCGCCCACATCTCTGCCGTCAAGCAGGATATGTATGCGAACGCGCTTTATGCCGTCCTCCTTGGCATGAGAAATCATCGCCTTGAGGTGGTCGATATGGGAATGCACATTTCCGTCGGAGAAAAGACCGATGAAATGAAGCGTGGAAGCATTTGCCTTAACATTTTCTGTTATCTCGCCCCATGCCTTGCCGGCAAAGAGTGCGCCGCTCTCGATAGACTGCGAAACAAGCTTTGCGCCCTGCGCGAAAACCTGACCGCTGCCGAGCGCGTTGTGCCCGACCTCGGAATTTCCCATATCGTCATCGGAGGGAAGTCCGACAGCCGTTCCGTGCGCCTTGAGTTTGAGGCAGGGATATTTTGTCATAAGCATATCGAGCGTGGGTGTATAAGCTTTGGAAACGGCATCGCCGTCCTTGCCGTTTCCGATACCTACGCCGTCCATAACGATGGTTACGACAGGACCCGCAACGCCGACGGGATTTTTCATTTTATTAAGAATAAGACTCATTTTTATTTCCTTTCTATTATATAGTGAATATACAGCGGATTTTCTTTCCGATTTATTATATAACGAAGAGCGGCTTTTGTCAACGGTATATGTGATTTTTACAGTAAAGTCACATTTGCTTCTTTGCTCCGCGCTTCGGATAGAGCGGAACATTTTCGCCGCCGTTTTCATTGAAGCCCTCGCCTATCGCCTGCGTCACTTCCGTAAGAACGACAAATGCGTTTTTATCTATGCTGCGCACTATGGTTTTCAGCCTGTAAATCTCATTTTTCTTGACAACGCAGACTATGGCACGCCCTTCCTTCTTCGTATACCAGCCCTCGCTTTCAAGCAGGGTTATTCCGCGCTCCAGCTCTGCCGAAATAGCCTCGGCTATCTCATCGTATTCAGCCGAAAAAATAAGTGCAAGGCGTGCCTTTTCAAATCCGCTCACCGTCATATCGAGCACTGTGGTAAAAAGGAAAACCGCAACAGCGGAATAAAGCACCGTCATATAATTGCCGGCGAGCACGGCGGCAAAGGCTATTATAGCGCAGTCACAGGCAAATATCAGCTTTGAGGGAGAGAAATGCGGAAATTTCACTTTCAGGATGAAGCCGACGATATCCGTGCCGCCCGTAGTATATCCGCGCGAAAACAGTATGCCAAGCGAAGCACCGAGTATGACCGCGCCGAGCACGGCGCAGAGAAAACCGTTTTCCTGCGGCGCATTGACCCCGGGCGGGAATATGCCGATGACATCCGTGATATCTATGGCAAGTGAGGAAACGAGCATTCCGAGTATGCCCTTGATGCTCGCGCGGATTCCGTAGAAATATGTGAAAAGAACCATAAGCGGGATATTGATGATGATTATCATCGTGCCTATCGGCAGATGCACAAGTCCCGCATTATAGAGCGCCGTCGCAATGCCGGATGCGCCGCCGACATATACATTTCCCGGGATGAGGAACATATTGTATGCCGCGCCGTAGAGTATCCCGCCGAAAAGCAGATATGCGGCATCCGTGAGGATTTCTTTCCATTTGATTTTTGACATAGCAGCCTCCTTCATATTTTCCGCCTGCGCGGAATATAAATTTATAAGTACAAGCCCAAAAAGGATTTCGGGGTGATTTTTTGAATCGGGTAAAGAAATTTTTCATGAATGCGCTGATAATGGGCGCATCCGCCATCTTCATGCGCACGGTTTCCGTCTGCTGGAGCGCATATGTGGCAAACAAAATAGGAGCGGAGGGTTCGGGACTTTTTGCGCTCATCATGAGCGTATATGCCTTTGCCGTCACGCTTGCCTGCTCGGGCATAAATCTTGCCGTCATGCGGCTCGTCTCGCAGGAGATAGGTCTGGGCAATGACAAAAATGCCGTCACCATAATGAAAAAATGCGTGGGCTATTGCCTCTTCTTCGGCATCGGCGCGGGGCTTCTGCTTTTCTCCTTTTCGGGCGCGATAGCAAATAATATCCTCTGCGATGCGCGAACGGAACTTTCTCTGCGCGCGCTCTCGGTGAGCCTGCCTTTCATCGCGCTCTCAAATGTATTTTCGGGATATTTTTCCGCCGTGCGCCGCGTATATAAAAATGCCGCCTCGGGAATCGCCGAGCAATTTGTGAAAATAGGGATAACCGTCGTCTTTCTTCTTATTATAGCGCCGCGCGGCATAGAATATGCCTGCCTTGCGCTCGTTCTCGGCTCGTGCATCGCCGAGGCGCTCTCGTTTTTCTATATGTTCACTCTCTATATTTTCGATAAGAAAAAGCATCTCTCGGGGAAAAACGCCTCGGGCGAAAAGAAAAATTTCCTAGTGCAGATAGCGGGCATCGCCCTGCCGATAGCGCTGAGCTCATATCTGCGCTCGGGGCTTGTGACGGTGGAACATATTCTCATCCCGATAGGGCTGAAAAAATCCGGAGCCGATGCCGCCGCGGCACTCGCCTCCTACGGCACGATACACGGCATGGTGCTGCCTCTCATTCTCTTCCCCTCCGCCGTCTGCATCACCTTTGCAAGCCTGATAATCCCCGAGCTTTCCGAGCTTGACGCGAAATACAAAACCGTCTACGGGAACGCTCATATCTGCTATATCGTGAAACGCGCCGTGAAATTCGCTTCTGTTTTTGCCATAGGCACGGCGGGCATTTTCATCTGCTTTGCCGAGCCGCTCGGAAATCTGATATATCCGGGCACACAGGCGGCAAAATATATCGGCATTTTCGCCGCCACCATCCCCGTCATGTATACGGATACCGCCGTCGACGGCATGCTCAAAGGTCTGGGGCAACAGCTCAGCTCCATGCGCTACAATATAATCGATGCCGCAGTCAGCGTCATCCTCGTATATACGCTCCTGCCGAAATTCGGCATATACGGATATGTGATATGTGTTTTTGTCTGCGAAATACTGAATTTTTCGCTCAGTATCGGCAGGTTGATAACCGTAACGGGCGCAAAAATCTCCCTGCCCGCCATAACCGCAGCGCCCGTCTGCTGTATCGCAGGTGCCGCCTCGCTCTCTCTCATATTATGCCGTCTTTTCGGCTTTGAGCTTGATACCGCGCCAAAATGCGCCGCCGCCATAATCGCGACAATTATCCTTTATCTGCTCCTGATGGCAGGCGTTTCCGCCGTGAGCCGCGAGGAAATAAACTGGTTTCGCTCGATTTTCAGAAAAGAGGACTGAATCTTATAATAATTGTACCATATTTTCCGAAAAAATCCATATTTTTTGCGTAAAAAAGCCAAAAATTTCTCATTTTCACCTCATAAAAATGCATATTCCGACCGCCCGGGCGGGAAACCGCTTGACAAGTGCGCCTGTCTTATGATATGATATATACAGAATAAATCTGCCAGCATATCAAAAAACGCGCAGGAGGAGATTATGGAAGATTGCATTATTATAAAACCGCGCAAATTCGCCCACGCAGATTTCATATCTTTCTTGGTTTTGGATTTAGTTATCGGAGTTTTAATCGCAATTTTCATGTCCGACATCGTATACAAGATTCTTATGTTGTTCGGCTGTGTCACCATCTTTTTGTCATGTTCATATCAATATTTTTTAGATACAAAAACTCTTATTGTCTCAAAATCGGGAATTTATACTGAATTCTGGTCATATAAACGATTTTACAAATGGTCTGACTTCAAGTTTATCGGCATGCGAAACTGCAATGGTCATTATCTGTTCAGGAACAGCGACTGGATGGAGTTAATATTTTATACGAAAAAAGCGCAGAACCCTATAAAATCCAACGATAAATCATGCGCATATCGGCACCCGTCTTCATTTTTATATATCACTTTTTGCTCGGACAAACTCGCCAAAACTGATTTTCGCAGTTACGGCAGAATCTGCTACCGCGCCGATAAAAAGGAAGTATTGTCAAAGCTTGCGGAATGGGGCGTTGAAGTAGAAAGATGCTGAAACAAAACAAAAAGGAAGCCTGTGCGGCTTCCTTTTTCTTTATTTATCAAAATGCACATCGAGCTGCGGGAACGGGATGGAAATTCCGTTTTCATCAAACGCCTTTTTCACCTGCTCGTTCATATCAAAGAAAACGCTCCAGTAGTCCCCTGTTTTGCACCATACGGCGGTGAAAATATCGATACTGCTCTCGCCGTGTTTGGTCACGCGCACATTCGGCGCAGGGTCGTCGAGGATAAGCGGATGCTTTGCCGCGATATCGCGGATTATTTCCTTTGCTTTTTCAAAATCATCGGAATATGATATGCCGAAAGTGAAATCCACACGGCGCGTAGGCTTTTCGGAATAGTTGACTATCTCAATCGTGGAGAGCTTGCCGTTTGGCAGATAAACCACCTTGTTGTCGTTTGTGCGTATTTTCGTATTGCAGATGAAAATATCCTCCACCGTGCCCTCAAAACCGTTTGCCGAGATAAAATCGCCGTCATGAAAAGGATGTGTTATCAGCAGAAGAACACCGCCAGCGAAATTCGAAAGCGTTCCGTTCACGGCAAGACCGACGCCCACACCGAGCGAAGCAATCAGCGCGGAAACAGCCGAGGTATCTATGCCGAGATAACCGACAAGCGCCAGCACGACAAGGATTTTCAAGCCGACCTTTGCCACATATGAAAGCGTGCGGTAAACCGTCATATTGACATGCTTCCCTTTTTCATTCTGAAGCTTGGTTCCCTTATTTTCGATGGATTTGCTAAGCCTGTTTATTATAATAAATGAAATAACAAGGACGATGACAGAGATGACGATTTTGATACCGACATTTGTAGCCCATGCGGCAATCTGGTCAAGAAGTGCTTTCCAGTCCATGATTTTCTCCTTTTATTTTTCCTTTTTATATATAATGGTACTACCAACTACAATATATACCCATGCCGCGTCATTGTCAACGGTTTTCGGCAAAATTCTTGACAGGCGCGGCAGCCCTATGATATACTTTATATAATATCATAAATGTAAAAGCGGAGGAGCCATGGAAGACATCATCGTAATAAAGCCGCGCCGCGGCCAGCATGCGCTTTATATAATCTCTTTGGTTTTTCTTCTTTTTGCCGCAGTTGCCATGATGGATGTGGTTTTAAGTTTATCTGTCCTGATTCTCACTTATTCTATAATTCTGAATCTGTATTTTCTTGATACGAGAACTCTTATCATTTCAAGGCAGGGCATCTGCGCAAAATTCGGCTTATATAAGCGTGATTACAAATGGTCTGATTTCAAATGCATCTGCCTGCAAAATTACAAAAAGCCTGATATCTATAGCAGAGAGTGCGCAGATGAAGCAATAGTTCTATCCGCAAAGCAATCGGAAATATCGATTAAGCGCTCGCATAAAACGCAGTCGTTTTTGCATCCGTTCTCATTTTTATATATCAGCTTTTGCTCTGATGATGCTGCCGACGCATATTTTCCTGAATACGGTTGGATTTGCTACCGTGCAAATAAAAACGAAGTGCTGTCAAAGCTTGCGGAATGGGGCGTTGAAGTGAAAACGGAATAAGGTGGCGGTACAAATATCGTCTCATATAGACAAGCCTTTACCAGTGGGGAATTGACCGATTTGCGAAGCAAACGCGGTCGGCGTCGCCGAGACAG
>CAJKRH010000065.1 GCA_905202255.1 uncultured Ruminococcus sp. | reverse complement strand
TTAACGCCAGACCCCGCAAAGTCTTAAACTTTCATTCCGCTCAGGATTTGTGGATCCAAGAATTAGATAATTTGTTGCACTTCTCTTGACAATTCACTATTTATGCTTTTTCAAAAGTAAATGTCGCCGCGTAGGTGAAGAAGCTGTCGCGCAGTTTTGAAAAATCCTTTTCCTTGGCGGAGAACTGGAGCGTATAGAACTCCGAACCGCCTTTGAAAGCAAATGAAATATTCTTATAGACCGTGCCGTCTATACCGTTGCTTGTGTACTCATAGTAGGCGAGCCCATCCTTTTCCGTAACCTCGGAGGCGGAGTCATTCAGGCTTGCGATAGCCTCGGCATACTGTTTGGCGCTGAGTATCTCCATGCCCATGACATCGGTGAAATCCTGGCTGAAAACATATACGGTCACCTTGTCGCTTTTGAAGCAGGCATCGCAGTTGTCGTATTTCTCATAGGCGAAATCATCCGTCAGCGTTATGGAGATTCCGTTTTCCGAGAATGATTTTTCTGCGGCGGCGCCGCATGAGCAGAGAAGCATGGCACAAACTATTATCATGCAAAGTACAAATTTTTTCATATATTTTTCTCCTTTTCAATTTTTTCAAAAGAACCGAGGTCTACCGCCTCATATGTATGTTTAATATAAGGAAGAAATTTTTCCGTGATATCCGCTGTCTTTATTTTCAGGCTTGATGTATTTATGCACGGATGGCAACCGAGATATTCATCCGCCAGAACATCCTTGTCTATATAAAGCTTCACGCGGTTTTCCGTATCGTTCATAAGACCGAGCACTGTCACGCTGCCAGGTGTCACGCCGAGAAGAGCCTCCATATATTCCGCAGGTGCAAAACTCAGGCGGGAACAGCCTATCAGGCGCGAAAAATCCTTTGTCGAGAAGCGCTTGTCGCCTGTCATCAGCAGGAGATAAAACTGCGTTTTGCCGCCGTTGCAGAGAAAAAGGTTTTTGCACATATTTACCTGCAGGAGAGCGTCGATTTCTTCGCAGGCTTCTATTGTGGGCGCGATGTCGTGGTCAAGTCCGCAGTAATTTATGCCGAGTCCGTCAAGCATATCGTATACGGCGACTTCGGAAGAAATTCTTCCGGAAGTGTCATGCGGACGCCCGATATGCGGCGTTTTTTCTTTAACTATACTTTCCAATTTTATTTTCTCCGTATAAACCGATTATTTTACCCAAGTATATCATATATATATAGTAAAGTCAAGCGCCGAGAAGCTCTTTCGGGTATAAAATATGCAAATCCTACAGAAAACCGCCTGCATTTTTTCCCTTTTACACAAAAACAAATCGGAAAAATCGTACACTTTGAATAGTGTAAACTTCGGCTTTACTATTGACTTTTTTCGCTATTTTGTGCTATAATTATAACATCCAATATTTAGAAAGGAATGAATACGAGTATGAAGAAAATTATCTCAATACTCTTGGTATCCCTGTTTATCCTGTCTGCGGCTACGGTAGCACTCAGCGCAGGCTCTATCACAGAAGATCCCAAAACCAATCCGGATCGTCCCAAAAACAAGATTTACAACATCAGCATGCTTGACTTTGAAAAGACGCAGAACTCTTACTGGGCAAAGCAGAATGATGCCGGCGAATGGGAAGCGGCTCCCGTTTACTTCGATGAGAACGAAGAGTGCCACGTTTACACAGAGCTGGCAGGCAAGCCTCTCCCCAAAGACTGGCGTGAAAGCTACTCCGAGATGCCCTATGACAACGCAACCATGGAAATGCTCAGCTTTATCCTTTACGATGAGGCTACACCGAAGTCCCAGCTTGCAAAGCTCAACTGGAGCTTCACCGATAACGGAGAGGTTCTCCATCTTTCCGCTAAGGAAGCCGGTAATGCGGGCATGGCATTCTCTCTCTATGACGGAGTTCTCTTCAGCGGTCTCCCCATAGGCACCGAATCCACAAACCTTGCGGAATACTGCAAGATCCGCGTCAGAAATCTCAGCGCAAATTCAAAGTTTACTCTCGGCTTCAATACAAGCGGTATCAACTCCGGACAGTACAAGTCCTGCCCTCAGGTTTCTATCACCGATGTGGCTGTCGAGGCTAACTCCGGTGAATGGCAGACCATCACCTTCAGCATAGTCAAAGCCAACTCCGATACAAACTACAACAATTCTCTCGCGAAGAACGACAGCGGCGTTCCCCAGTCCAGATGGTGGGGTAACCTCATGCAGGTATATCTCTTCCCGTTCGGCTACAACTCGGCTTACAAGGGCGCTGAAATGGATATAGACTATGTCGTATTCGGCTCCGAAGAGTATGTTACAAACTACAAGAGCGAACTTGAAAAGGACGAAGAGAATGTTGAAAAGATTGAGCTTGTAAAGGCTCCCACAAAGTCCACCTACTATGTAGGCGAGACTATCGATCTCGAAGGTCTCGAAGTTAAGGTTACCTACAAGGACGGTCACACTGAAATCCGTGACACAGCAAGCACAGTTTACAACTTTGACGATGCTTCCGACGCTTCCGAAGTTACTCTGAAGTACGGCAAGGCTACCGCGACATACACTGTCAAGGTAATCGGCATAAAGGATTTCGTTATCGCAACAATGCCCGAGGCAACATCTTATAAGGCTACCGATATAGCAAAGAACGGCTTTACCCCCACGGGTCTTACCGCAAAGGCTACATTCGAGGACGGCACAGAAAAGACATTCGCTCTCGGCGAGTTCAAGCTTGAATACGATTTCGTGGGCAGCGGCACACAGACTGTTACCGTAAACTACCACGGTGCAAGAGCATCCTTCCAGATAAACCTCATCAATGTTGTTGCTATCGAGGCTGAACCCTTGAAATCCGCTATTCATTTCGGTGAAAAGCTCACTACGGATAATGTTGCCATCACATGCATATACAGCGATGAATCCAAGGATACATTTGCAAATTCCGGCTTTGATGCTAACAATATCTCCATCACTTACGAGAAGAAATACGGCGAGACTGTTGTTACGGTAACATACACATCCTCTTCTCTCGAGCAGCCTCTTACCTGCACAACAACAGGTACCTACGCTAAGCCCTCCGGTCTTACAGTAACCGCAGGCGAAGGCGCAAAGACTGTTTACGAGCTTGATGAACTCTTCTCGACAGACGGTCTCGAGTTCGCTCTCGTTTATGATGACGGCAAGACCGTTTCCATCACAAAGGACGACCTCACAAAGGAACCTATCTACGATTTCTCCACTTCCGGCGACAAGCAGGTAACATTTGAGTTTGACGGTATTTCCGCTACTCTCGATGTTAAGGTAAACGAGCTTGATCTTCCCGATACGAAAGATTCCTCTTCCTCTACAAAGAAGCCTCCGGCAGGCGATGACAAGGGCAGCCCCGTTGTTGTTATTGTTATCGTAGTGGTAGCTGTTCTTGTAGTAGGCGGCGTAGTTGCCTTCGTAGTTCTCAAGAAGAAAAAGAAATAAGCCGGCAGGCTTTTCAAAAACAGCTTAAAATGATGTTCAGCGATACGGTGCGACACCTCGGTGGTTGCACCGTAACTTTTTCGGAGAGATAATTATGACAAATATAAACGATACGGGAATGAAAAGAGCCGCTCTGATAAACGACTATTCCTGCTTCGGCAAATGCTCGCTGAGCGTGGCTATACCGATAATCTCGGCGTATGGGAGCGAGGCGGTTGCTCTGCCGACGGCGATACTCTCCACGCATACGGGTGGGCTCGGCAATTATGTCGTGCGCGATATGACTGAGGAAATGCTCTCTTTTTCCGCGCACTGGAAAGAGCTGGGCATGAAATTTGACTGCATATATACAGGCTTTTTCTGCTCGCCGCGGCAGATCGAAGCGGCACGCGATTTTATCCGCGATTTCAGCGAAGAGGATACTCTTGTGCTTGTTGACCCTGTACTGGGTGACAACGGAAGCATATATCCGTGCTTTTCATCGGAGCATATAAAGGCTATGCGCCGCCTGTGCCGATATGCCGATGTGATAACGCCGAATATAACAGAGGCGGCATTGCTCACCGGCATGAGTACCGATACAGAGGCAGAGGAGCTGTGTTTTTCCCTGCGCTCTTCTCTTGATGTGCGCAATGTTGTTGTTACCGGAGTGCGCGACGGTGATAAAATAGGCTATCATGCCGACTTCGACGGCAGGGAAGTCAGAATAATGAAGGATTATGCCGATGTGAGTCTGCATGGGACCGGCGATGTTTTCTCCTCCGCCTTTTGCGGCGAACTGCTCTCAGGCAAGGATATGGCTGCGGCGCTCGCGGATGCGGCGGATTTTTGCGACAGATGCGTCAAAGCGACGCTCAGACGCCTGCCCTCGCATTGGTATGGACTTGCCTTTGAGGATGTGCTGAAAGAAATGCGAGGAATATAATATTATCGCTTTTTGCGCCGAAAAAGCGCCAAACTCATTACAGTCGGGCATATTTACGGGTTTTGCGGAATTATTCCGCAAAGCCTGTATTTTTTTCGCCCTTTTGCTTTTTTTATGTTGACTTTTCATCAGCATGATGGTAAAATGGGGCTGTAAAGCGGAAGCTCCGCCGAAATTACGCCTAACGCAAACGGAGGATATTCTTATGAGAAACCATTTTAAAGAGCAGATTAAGCTTTTTGAAAGAAATTTTGCCGCAAACTGTTATGAAAATTTCAAAAAAACTCCGGCAGACAGGTGCGCCTGCCTTTTTAGCAATCCTTTGCTTGACTATGAAGAAACATCGCTTGATTCCAGCCTGATAGCACAGGCTGTCCGCGGATATTATGTGCCGGACACGCGCTATTACCGCGATCCTTTTTTGCTCGATTATGCCATCGCTTTGCTTGACGAATATGTGAAGAAAATTCACAGCGACGGCTCCACCGACCTGCGCCAGACGAATTTTCATGACCCTGCACAGTGCGGATTTATCGTCCGCGACCATCTTTGCGTTATCGAGACGGTATATCGCTACTCGAAACATACCGAAAAGGAAGAAATCCTTTATGAGAAGCTGAAAGATGTCATCAGACGCCATGGCGATGCCATGGTAAATCTCGGCTTCCATACACCCAATCACCGTTGGGTTATTTCCGCGGCACTTTCGATAGTATATAAGCACACGGGCGATGTGCGCTATCTCGATACGATAAACCGTTTTCTCATGGAGGGTATCGATTGCGATGAAAACGGCGAATATACCGAGCGTTCCACAGGAATATACAATTATATATGCGACAAGGCATTTCTCGTAATGGGAATATATATGAATGACCCGCAGTATTTCGAGTATGCGAGAAGAAATCTTAATCTCATGTTCAGCTATTTTGAGCCTGACGGCACCGTATGCACGCTCAATTCCGCAAGACAGGACAGAAATACACTGCGCCGCTATTCGCTCTATTATCCGATATACCTCTACCTTGCGCTGGAGCAGAATAATTCCGAATTTGCCTATATTGCCGAGAATATTTTAAATGAGATGGAGGAAACAGGCGGTTTTTCTCCCGATGCCATAGACCTTCTCATGGCAAGACCCGAGATAATCGAAAGATACGGCGATATAGAGCCGAAAGCTCCCGAGGCGGACAAATCGATTTTCCTGCCAAAGAGCGGCATTGCCAGAATCTACAAGCCCGAGAAGAACATGACGATTACCGTTATGAAGCAGAGACAGCCCACTTTCCTGCAGATTCAGTGCGGCTCGCATGTGCTTCAGCTTCGGTTCGGCGGCGCTTTCTTCGGCGACCCGCATTCGCAGTTCCGCGCAAATTCGATAGAAAAGACGGAAAAAGGCTACAGACTGATTGACGACGAATATGCGGGCTACCGCTCGCAGCTTGACGAAAAGCCCGAGACCTCCGACTGGCACAGAATGGATCACAGCAAGCGGCGCATGGTGAATATTCAGGAGTTTTGCACGGTTATCGATGTTGAAATTCTCGATGACGGGATTGCGCTGGATATAGATTCCGGCGCTTGTGACGGCATTCTTACCAAGCTGGAAATCACAATGGATCCGGGCGGCAGATACGATACCGAAGATACGATGCTCTTTGCCGGTGGCGGTGATTATGCCATACTCAAAAAGGGAAGAGCGCTCTATACATTCCCTGACAAATTTTCGTTTTCTATAAGCGGCGGCGCATATGCACACAGCTATACAAAGGGCATGCGCGGCACCTCCACGCCCGACTCCGGCAGCTTTACAGTTGCCGTAACGGGAGAAACTCCGCATAAAAACCGTGTGGAAATAAGAGTTGCGGAAAACGGGTACAATACGGAGCGTATGCTCGGCTTGCGTTGACAGAAAAATGTATATTTTGTAAATTTGGGCAAAAATGCTTGTACTTTATACTATTTTGTGGTATACTATACAAAATATCGGCTTTCATGCCGTCAATAAAAAACAGGCTTTCTTATATGTGAAGCCGAAAGGAAATGAAAAATGAAAAAGATTTTATGTCTTGCTTTTGCGGCACTGCTCATGATATCGCTCGTGTCCTGCGGAAGCTTTGACTATGCCACAGCGGACTATTCCAAATATGTAAAGTCTGTTTCCCCTGCCGATATCACGCTCGATATGATAAAGCAGGATTACGAAGCCTCAAGAGAAGACCTCGCAAAGACCTATTCTCAGTTCAATGTTCTTGATTCCTATTCCATGGATTTCAAGGTAACGGCAAGCATCGTTTCGACCGACAGCGAGGGCAAGGAAGTAAAGAACAAGTACAACGCATGGTGCCTTGATACCGACGAAAAGTATGTCAAGGGTTACTATGTCGGCAAAGATGCGGCAAACAGAACCTTTGACGATGCGCTTATTTACGATGTGACAAAGGCGGGCAATGTTGCAAATTCCAGCTACCGCGGAACGGAATACAACAAGGCATATACATTTACTATGGATATTCCGAAGGATTATTCAAATGCGGATGTTGCCGGCAAGACTGTTTCCTTCACCATAACGCCCATTGCTGTATACCCCTCCATCTATGCCGATGCGGAGATAGTATTCGGCGTGGCGGAATCTCTTAAGAGTGTTAACGGTGCCGTTATTGCAGACGGCGATACGGTTTCTCTCGGCGATATTGTTGTAATAGACTATAAGGGCACGCTGAACGGCGAAGCTTTCGGCGGCGGTTCGTATGAAAAATATACAATGCAGCTCGGTCATGCAAACTTTGTAGAGGGTTTTGAGGAAGCTATCGTAGGTCACAAGGTCGGCGAAACATTCACTATCGATGTGAAATTCCCCGAGAACTACAGCACGACATCCCTTGCGGGCAAGGATACGAAGTTTGAGATAACCATCCATGAGGGCTACAGATTCAGCGATGAATTTGTAAAGAGCAATACTTCCTTTGAAAGTACATGGGACTACAAGAATGCTATGCGCATTCAGTATCATTCCATGTATGTCGGCTCCGATCTGCTCTGCTCAAAATGCGAGATGATAAAGTATCCTTCTTCGCTCCTCAGCGATTATAAGTATTATTACAAAACTCTTGCGGAATCCCGCGTAAACTACTATTACAAGAATTATTATCAGGGACAGGGTTATTCCCTCAAGAAAACAGAGGAGACGCTTTTCCCTGATGGCGGCATCAAGCTTTATGCGCAGAAGAACGGTGAAAATCTCGTTCTCCGCGACCTCGTATGCTCAGAGCTTCTCCGTGAAAACGGATATGAGCTTACCACCGAGAAATTCGACGGATATCTCGATTATCTCTCCACAACAATCAGCTCCGACGACGGAAAACAGTATACGAGAGAAGAGCTTATAGAGACTTACGGCGAGGCAAAGCTCAGAGTTGATGCAAAATCTTATTATGCAACGCAGATAATTTACGAAAAGCTTACCTGCCTGCCGTTTAAGATTGCATTTGTAATGCTTTACTGATGATGGGATGCTGAAAAAGTGCAGACCGGAAAAGTGAAAAACGGAGTGTTTTTATAGGATAAAAGGTCTATGAAAATCTGAATTTTCACTAATATCGATTTGGAATTTAATGAGGGGAAGCCGCGAGGCTTCCCCTTTGATTTTTATTATATTTCACTTTTCCTCTCGCCGAAATCCGTCTCTGCCGTACACTCGTACGGCGACGAAACGGATATTC
>CAJKRH010000064.1 GCA_905202255.1 uncultured Ruminococcus sp. | reverse complement strand
ACATAGCGCACGAAAAAGCCGAGCAGATTCGTGCACGCATTGTCTGCACGCCCGCATATATAGGTGGGCGGGCGTGGATAAGGTGGGTGCGCTGACGGAATGGAGTTATATTTTTTATTTTGGTGTAAGTTATACTTGGATTCTATGCGTAGGGCGGTGGCTTGCTGCCGCCGCGAAGAAACATAAAGATACTTTTTCTTTATCGCGCTCTTTTTCACAGAAAAGTACAACCGCAATCCATCTCCAACCTTTCAATTCAACAGCAGCAGAGCAAAGCTGAAATAGAGGATATACAGCATCCACAGCGCAAAAGCAAATATCGCATATGCGGCGATGCGGTTGATTTTCAGTGCGATGGAGAAAAGCGCGGCACAGGCAAGCATTATTATAAGCACAAGAAGCGTGCCGAGCAGAAATTCCGTTGCCGTGAACATAACGGGAATCCATACATATACAAGTATCAGCGCGCAGGCAAAAAGCACTATCGAGCGCGTTTTCTGCTTGGCAAAACATCCTGCGGGCGTGGATATGATTATCGCCTGCGACACGGCAAAAAGTGCGACGGCTATTCCGAAGAAAAAGCACATGAAAAACGGCGAAAACGCACAATCGGGGAAGATTACTTCTTCGCAGGCATCGCCATCCACGCCGCCTATGGCAAAGATAATGCCGAGCGTGACTGCCGCGGCGGCAAATATTATCACGAGAGTCGTATTTATGCATGAAAGTTCACGGCGCACACGCCGCTTTGCATCGAGAAAGCTTGTATTCATCTCATTCGCCTCACTGTCCTGTAATCTTGTATGATTATATTCGCTTAGGCAAAAAAATATGAATAGCTGCCGATGCACGCGCGGCAAAACAAAAAGGAGCCGATGGCTCCTTTTTTACCGTATTATCAGAATACTACCGTCAGTATCATCTTGAAGCGTTCCTTGCCGCGCACGGCATGAGGATGATGCGCGGGCATTACTATGCTCTCACCCTTGTGAAGCTCATAATCCTTGCCGTCTATCGTGATGAGACCCACGCCGTCAAGGCAGGTGACAAAAGCATCGCCGCCCGATTCATGCGTGCTTATCTCTTCGCCTTTTTCAAAGGAAAAAAGCGTTATACTTACGGCGCTGTTCTGCGCGAGAGTCTTGCTGATTATCTGCCCGTCGCTGTAGGGCAGTTCGTCCGCGAGCGTGAGCACCTTTGCTTTTTCGATATTTTTGATAAGCATTTTCTTCGGGATTTTTACAACCTTTTTTTCTTCCATTTCAATCAATCCTCTCCAAACAGATTATATTTCAGAACAACAACCTTGTATCCGTCGATGTTGTATACCCTCATAAAAGGAAATTCATAGTCTATATAGTCTTCTACAAGCGAGAATTCATAATCGGAAAGCAGAATGAAATATTCGCTTACATCGGGTTGGTCATCAAACCATGTGTATTCCGACTGATATTCGTATTTTTGCAGTGTTCCGTCGACTATCTGAATATTGCGTACTTTCAGCTTGGAATCGGAAAGTACCGTTATCGCCTGCGATTTCCAGAATTCCGCATAGCCGTATTTGAGGTCAAGCTCTTCAAGCTTTTCCGCCACTCTGTGCAGGTCGTTGTCTCTGCCGTAGTCGGCAGGCATTTTTGTTATCTGACGGGCGGAAACTATGGGCGCGAGACAGAGCAGGCAAAGCGAAAGCACGGCAAACCGCTTTGATACAAGAGCAAAGCCCTGCGGCTTTATCAGTTCGCATACCGTGACGGCTGAGGCAAGAACGGCTGTTCCGAGCATGGGCGTGAGGCGCCAGTTTGCACTGTTCAGTCTGCCGAAAATATAGCCGAAAAGTATCAGCGCGCTCTGCACGAAATGCGCGAGAAGCACGAGCTTCGCACCGCGCGATTCTATCTTTTTATAGAGACAGGCGCCGATTATCGGCAATATGAGAATAAATATTCCCGTGAAAATCCTTATCAGATTTCCGATGGATTCGATGCTGACAAGGTCGTCGCCGTCCTTTACGGAAACGCCGATAAGCGAGAACCATTCACCGCCGAATTTGAGGAAATTATCTTTCCATGCCGCCATTCCCGAGTAGCAGGAATACGCGTTGGCATAGCCCGCCTGAACATCGCCTGAAAGAAGCTTCAGGAGCAGAAGTCCCGCTATTGTGGAAGCGAGGAAAACGGCGACGAGTGTGAGCATATTATTCCATCCCGTGCGCATGAGCGGTTTTTCTTCCGTTTCGGCGAAGATGCGCTCCAGTATCAGCGCGCCGACGACGGGCAGAATATATGTCACAACCGACTGCAGTCCGTTTGTCGCCGTCAGAGCGGAAAAGACGAAAAGTCCCGCTATGAGTACGATATCCTTTACTCTGTGCGTCTTGTCGGCAAAGAGCAGGCGGTCGCACGGCGTTTTGTTTACAGGATAAAGCCCGAAAGCAAGGAAAAGCAGACCGAGGCTGTAATATATGATATGTCCCCACATTATCTCGCGGAGCTTGTCGCTTCCGGAGAGAACCATCGTCACGGCAAAAATGATGAACGAAGTTTTCGCGAGATTATATCCGAGCGAGCGGGCGAGCGCATAGAGCGAGAGGAAGAACAGCACGGCAAAAAGCACCATGCCGATATTGTGCGTCGTCATAGAAACGCCGAATATCGGGATAAACGGAAGCATGAGCAGATTTCCACCGAAGGGGAGAAGCGCCGCATAATTGAAATTATCGCTTATCAGCTTTCCCGAGTCATAAGATGCCTGCGCCCAGAGGAGCGTATCCGTGCAGTCGGAATGGAAATATCCCTCGGCGGGTCCGAGGATATAATAAATTACGACGGCAAATGAGCAAAGAATCAGCAGCAGAGGAAGCGCTATTGAGGCTATTTTGCATATTTTCTTTTTGTCGAGAGAAAAACGCGGTTTTTCTTCTTTTATTTCGATATCATTTTCCATTTTCAGCCTTCTCCTCGTGATATTCTTTTTCCGTATTCACGCCCCAGACATCCGCCTTGGAGGTTTTACCTGCGGCAACGGCACGAACGGCTTCTATCGCCGTCATGATGGAGTGGTCCATATTGTTGTAGCGGTGCTGACCGTTTCTGCCGAGGCACCAGAGATTTTCTATGCCGTCGAGATATTCGCGCACCTGACTAAAATGATTGTATGAGCCGAAATATGCGGGATAAGCTTTTTTCACGCGGATGCGCACGCTGTCCAGCACATCTGCTTTGTCGATGACGCCTATTTTCGCAAGCTCGTCCGTGGCAAAGGCAATAAAATCGCCGTCGTTCATATTCCAGTATTCGTCGCCCTCGTTGCAGAAGTATTCAAGCCCTATCCAAACGGTGTTTTCAAAATCCTCAACCATATACGGCGACCAGTTGTTGAAAATCTGGAGTCTGCCGAGCTTGACCTCGCGCTCCTGAATATATATCCAGCAGTCGGGAACGATATCGCCGACTGTTTTGAATTTTGTCTTGTTCTTTATCTTCAGCTTGTTTACGAGAAGTCCGACTGTCATAAAATCGCGATAAGGCAGGTTCAGCGCGATATCGCGTACATCCTCGGGAACAACGCTTCCCATGCCGGAGACAAGATCCTTTATCGGCATTGTGGAGAAGAAAACATCGCCCGTATAGGTCTTTTCGCCGTCCTTTTCCATGGCTGTGACGCTCTTTATATCATGCCCGTCGGTATCAATCTTCATAACGCGGGAATTAAGAATTATTTCGCCGCCGAGCGCACGGATTTCATCTGCCATTTCTTCATAGAGCTGACCGGGACCCTTTTTCGGATAGGAAAATTCTTCTATGAGCGAGGTTTCCACCTTGCCGTCTTTCTTCTTGAAAGGCTTGGCAAGCGCAGACCATACCGCTTTCATGAGCGAAAGCCCTTTTACGCGCTGTGCGCCCCAGTCGGCAGGGATTTCCGAGGGATTGACGCCCCAGAGCTTTTCCGTATAATCCTCAAAAAACATCTCATAGAGCGGCTTGCCGAAGCGATTGATATAGAAATTGCGGAGCGAATCCTCTTTCTTTTTGAAAATGCTTGACCATACATAGCCGAAGCCCGCCTTCATTGTCCTGCCGAAGCCCATGTTTTTGAAGGTTTCCGCCTTCATGGAGATGGGATAATCGAAAAATTTATGCAGGTAATATATGCGGGAAACTCTGCGGCGGCGGAGCATGACCTTGTCTGTCTTTTCGGGGTCGGATCCGCCCTCGGCTAGCGCCTTTTCGTTTCCGAGCAGGATATCATCCTTTGAGGGCGCGCCCTGCATCGGCATGAAATGCTCCCAGAGCTCGTTTACCTCATCTATCTTTGTGAAGAAGCGGTGTCCGCCGATATCCATGCGGTTGCCGCCGTACTGCGCGGTGCGCGAAATGCCGCCGATAAATTCGCTCTCCTCAAGGATTATCGGCTTGATATCAGTCTCTGTGAGAAGCTTGTAGGCGGCTGTCAGTCCCGCGGGACCCGCGCCGATGATAACGGCTGTTTTCTTTTCCATGGTTTCTTCTTCCTTTCGGGATTTTTGTTTTTTTATCTTTTTATAGAGTGACTTTTCTTTTATCGTACTTTTGCATGACGAAGAGTAGAGTTCAGGGTGGCGTAGCCACCTCTGAACGGCGTCGCCAAGACGGAGTAGCAAAAGTAACTTTTTTCTTTATCGTACTTTTGCATGACCAAAAGTACCAAAAGTCAGCAAAGAGAGCGTTCCCCTCTCTTTGAGAGCTCTTCCTGCGTGCACGAGTTAGTCGCGCGAGCCATGCGTGGCGAGTGCGTGCGGCAAGGGGCAGGGCGAAAGTCGGCGGTTTTGCCGCTCTCCGCAATCTCATACTACCACGCGTGCGAACATATCACACGAAAAAGCCGAGCAGATTCGTGCACGCATTGTCTGCACGCCCGCTGGATAATGGGTGGCGCGGGCGTGGGTGAAGCAAGTGCGCTGACGGGGCATGGAGATATGCTTTGTTTTTCCCTGATTCCCATCCCCCATCCCGCTACGCCACGCAAATTTATTCGCATATATAAACACAACAAAAGGACACAAACAATGATACAGGAGTTTTTTGTTTCAGATGCAGATATAGCCGTTATCGGCGCGGGTCATGCCGGCATAGAAGCCGCACTCGCCGCCGCCAGACTCGGCTGCCGCACTCTGCTTTTCACAATTTCACTCGATGCCGTGGGCAATATGCCGTGCAACCCATCGATAGGCGGCACGGGCAAAGGTCAACTCGTTTTTGAGATTGACGCGCTCGGCGGCGAAATGGGCAGAGCCGCGGACAAGGTTATGCTTCAGGATCGCATCCTCAATTCCAGCAAGGGCGCGGCGGTTCAGTCCAAACGCATTCAGGCAGACCGCCGCCTCTATCAGGACATCATGAAAAAAACGATAGAGCATACCGAAAATCTGCGCCTTATCCAAGCCGAAATCTGTGAAATCCGCCGCGATGGCGAGGGTTTTGACCTCGTGACGGCGGTCGGCGGCGTGTATAAAGCCCGCGCGACGGTCATTTCCTCGGGTACATATCTCGATTCCCGCGTGATAATCGGCGATTTTCGCCAAAGCTCGGGTCCCGACGGGATGCACGCGGCAACGCACCTGACAGAGAGTCTGCGCGCGCTCGGCATAAGAATAATGCGATTCAAAACAGGTACTCCGCCGAGAATCGATGCGCGAACCGTTGACCTTTCCGTGCTTGAGAGACAGGACGGCGAGGAAATTCCTACCCCGTACAGCGCCGATACTAATGTATCTGATTTATATGCACGACCGAAGCTTCCCTGCTATGTCGCATATACAAACGAAAAAACTCATGATATTATCAGAAGCAATATTCACCGCTCACCGTTATATTCCGGCGAGATAAAAGGTATAGGTCCGCGATACTGCCCGAGTATTGAGGATAAGGTTGTCCGCTTTCCCGATAAGATAAGGCATCAGCTTTTCCTCGAACCGACGGGTTATGGCTCAAATGAGCTGTATCTGCAAGGGTTTTCGTCATCTATGCCGGCGGATGTTCAGCTCGAAATGCTCCATAGCATGGTCGGTTTTGAGCATGCTGTCACCATGCGCAACGCCTACGCGATAGAATACGATTGCTCCGATCCGACACAGCTTTCCGCCGCGCTGGAGTTTAAGAAAATCCCGAATCTTTACGGCGCGGGACAGTTCAACGGCACCTCGGGTTATGAGGAGGCGGCGGCGCAGGGACTTATCGCCGGCATGAATGCTGCACTCAAATTGCAAGGCAAAAAACAACTGATACTGACGCGTAACAGCTCATATATCGGTACACTTATTGATGATTTGGTTACAAAAGGCACAAATGAACCATACAGAATGATGACCTCTCGCTCGGAATATCGTCTGCTTCTGCGGCAGGATAATGCAGATGTACGCCTGACGAAATCGGGGCATGAGGCGGGGCTTGTCAGCGATGAAAGATATGCGCGTTTTCTCGCAAAACAGGAGCGCATCGGCGCGGAAAAGGCGCGCATGCATGCTACCGTTTTCCCGCCGAATGAGAGGGTAAATTCACTTCTGGAATCGCTCGGCGAGCCGAAAATAGAAACAGGTGTTCGCGCGGATGAACTTCTCCGTCGCCCGAGCGTGACATATGCGACGGTGCTCTCGCTCATGGACGCGGAGAGCGACCCGCACCTCACGAGAGCGGAGGCGCTGACACTCGAAACGGACATAAAATACGAGGGATATATAAAGAAGCAACTTGCCGAAGCGGCGCGCTTCGAAAAGCTGGAAAAGCGCATCCTGCCTGAAGAAATCGATTATTCTGCCATTCGCGGAATATCGCTTGAGGCGGCGCAGAAGCTCACAAAATTCCGCCCGCACAGCATAGGTGCGGCGAGCCGGATAAGCGGAATTTCGCCTGCGGATATTTCGGTTTTGCTTATCTATCTCGATATCGTGAACCGCGAAAAAGGCGGGCATGCGGAGGAGACCGACGATGGAAAAGAGTGAGTTTTTCAGCACATACAAACAAATGTTCGTAGAGAACGGACTTGACGGATATACCTCGGAAGAGGTGATGGAAAAGTTCTTTTCGCTTGCGCAAATCATGCGCGAAACAAACGAAAAAATGAACATCACGGCTATCACGGAGGAGCGCGAAATCATCGCGCGGCACTATATAGATTGCCTTTTTGCGGCGGAACTTCTGCCTGCGGGCGCGAATGTGCTCGATGTGGGCAGCGGCGGCGGAATGCCGACACTTCCCTTTGCCATCGTGCGCCCGGATATCACCGTGACGGCGCTCGATGCGACTGCGAAAAAGACGGCTTATATCGCCGATACGGCGGCGAAACTCGGGCTTTCCAATGTGAAAACCGCAACCGGAAGAGCCGAGGAGCTGGGAAGAGACGGCGCATATCGTGAAAAATACGATGTGGTCTGCGCCAGAGCTGTGGCGGCGCTGAATATTCTGCTTGAATGGTGCGTGCCGTTTGTTAAAAAAGGCGGGGGTTTCATCGCGATGAAAGGCAAGAACGCGGAAGAAGAGTTGAAAACGGCGCAAAATGCGGTTGAAAAACTCGGAATTTCGCTCGCACAGAGACAAAATATCACTCTGCATGAGGAAAACGGCACTTCAACGCGGGAAAATTTTATCTTTATAAAGAATGAGAAAACGGCAATGCTTTATCCGAGGGCGAATGCACAGATAAAGAAGAAGCCGCTGTAAAAAAGAAGTGAAATCCATGACGGATTTCACTTCTTTTTATTATATTTTTTCTATTGGCTGTACGTGGGTTTTTCTTGTAGGGGCGAACATTGTTCGCCCGCGAAGATACTCAAAGAAACTTTTCATTTATCGCGCTTTTTAGTGACAAAAAGCGCGGCAAAAGTCATTTAAGAGGGCTTTCCTCCCTCTTAAAAAACACCTCCCGCGTGCACGAGTTAGCCGCACGAGCCGTGCGTGGCGAGTATGTGCGGCAAAGGGCTAAAGCAAAAATCGGTACTTTGTCGCTCTCCATGGCTTCGTCTATACCACGCGTGCGAACATAGCGCACGAAAAAGCCGAGCAGATTCGTGCACGCATTGCCTGCACGCCCGCTATAATGGGTCGGCGGGCGTGAATCTAATAAGTACGATGACGGGACAAAGCAATAAGCGTTATTGACACCTCATCCGTCAGCCTATGGCTGCCACCTTCTCCCACTGGAGAAGGCTGGCGAGATGCTAATTTTTTCAAAACAAAAAGGGGCACGCGTAAAAGATAAACATTTCTCAAATGGCACAGCGCAAAATAGTGTAGCAGTCTGTGCTGATGGTTTTGGCAAGCCTTCTCCAGTGGGAGAAGGTGGCGCGGTTTACCGCGGCGGATGAGGTGTTATCATATATGTATTATCAAAATAACCCCTATCTCACTATGTTCGCGCCCAGACCCGCACCATAATATCAACCGCGAGGTTCACCATAGCCTGACATCGCACAGCAGCAAATCCGAGTCGGCGCTTAAGCGTTTCGAACCTGTAGCCGTGGTTCAGCAATTGCCGGACGGTCGGGGAAGTGT
>CAJKRH010000063.1 GCA_905202255.1 uncultured Ruminococcus sp. | reverse complement strand
CCTGTCTCGGCGACGCCAACACACATGCTTCGCATATGTGTTAATTCCCCTACCACACAATCTCAAAGTCCCGTCGATAGCCAAAAGAAAAAACATCTGCCCATCCGTTTTTTCTTTTGCAGAAGAGGGCGCAAAAGAAAAAGCTATCAAAAAGAAATCCGCGATATTTCTATCGCGGATTTCTCCGCGGGTTTATACTCTCTTGGAGAGAACTTCCTTTTCGTATTTCTTTACTTCGTCAAACCAGCCGTAGCCGCCGTCAAGACCGTAGCGAGCGCAATATTCGTTCCACACAGCCTCAAAGGGAAGCGTCTTTACAGCCTCCTGCATAACGAGAAGCTCGGTATAATTGCCGCTGTCCTGAAGTGCCTTCAGCTTTTCATTCGGCAGGAGCAGAGCATTGAGCAGAGCCTTCTGCCAGCTGCGGAAGCCGACTGCCCATGCGGCGATTCTGTTTATGCTTGCATCAAAATAGTCAAGCGCCATATATACGCGGTCAAGCGCATTGCAACGCACGATTTCCTTTGCCATTTCCTTTGTTTCGTCATCGAAAACAAGAACATGATCTGAATCCCAGCGGATGCCGCGCGTGATATGAAGAGCTATCTCGGGGAAATAGCAGAGAAGCGCGGGAATTTTATCGGAAACAACTTCTGTGGGATGATAGTGACCGTTGTCCATGAGCGGCAGGCAGCCCTCATGAGTTGCGGCGAACATGAGTGTAAATTCGGCGGAGCCTGCCGTATAAGCCTCGACACCGATGCCGAATACCTTTGATTCCACACAGGGCTTTACCTTGCTTCTGTCAAAGGGCTCAGAGAGAATCTGCTCGATGGAATCCTTATAGCGCTCGCGCGGACCCATTCTGTCGGCGGGAACATCCTTGAAGCCGTCGCCTATCCATATATTCATAACGCAGGGAATGCCTGTCTCCTCGGCGAAATACTGAGAAATGCGGATGCAGGCTTTGCCATGCTCTATCCAGAAGCGGCGAACCTCTTCATCGGGGCTGGTGAGCGTGAGTCCGTTTTTTGCCATGGGATGAGAGAAGAATGTGGGATTGAAATCTATGCCCATGCCGTGTGCCTTTGCAAATTCCGCCCACTTTTTGAAGTGCTTCGGCTCGAGCTTGTCTCTGTCTGCAAATTCGCCGTTTTCAAAGACGGCATAGCAGGCATGAACATTCAGCTTCTTCTTGCCGGGGCAGAGAGACATAGCCTTTTCCATATCGGCGAGCAGTTCTTCGAGATTGCGTGCCTTGCCGGGATAGTTGCCTGTTGTCTGAATGCCGCCTGTGAGCGGTCCGTCATGGTCGAAGCCCGTGACATCGTCGCCCTGCCAGCAGTGCAGGGAAACAGGCACGCTTTCAAGTCTTTTCATAGCGGCTTCGACATCCACGCCGAGCTCGCCATACACTTTTTTTGCGTTTTCAAAAACTGCGTTCATATTTTTAAAATCTCCTTTATCGTTGATTTTTTTATTCTTTTATAAGAGTAACGAATTTTTCGTAAGCCGCATCCCAAGCCGCCGTATCCTGCGGAACAAAATGCTCTATTTCAAACGAATTTGCGATGACTTTGCGCGCTTCGGAGAGATCTTTTATCTCGCCGAGTGCGATAAGCTGAGCCGCGATATTGCCGAGCGCCGTTGCCTCGACGGGACCTGCGTAAACATCTCTGCCGCATGCGCTTGCCGCATACTGCGAGAGAAGTTTTTCCTGCGTGCCGCCGCCGACGATATTGATTGCGGGCATTCTCTCGCCGCACATTTCGTCTATCGCGTCAACGGTGTGACGGTATTTCATGGCAATGCTCTCGAGTATACAACGGACAATCTCGCCCTTTGTTTCGGGGATGGGCTGATTTGTCTCGGCGCAGTATTCCGCTATTCTCTTCGGCAGATTGCCGGGCGTGGAAAAACGCGCGTCATCGGGGTCTATGAAGCTGCGCAGAGGTGCCGCCTCGCGTGCGAGAGCCGTAAGCTGGGGATATGTGAACTTTTCGCCCTCGCGCTCCCACTGGCGTCTCGATTCCTGCTCGAGCCAGAGTCCCGTGATGTTCTTGGAGAAGCGTATCGTATTTCCGTAGCCGCCCTCGTTTGTGAAATTATGCTTCTGCGAAGCCTCGGTGACAACGGGAGTTTTTGTTTCCGTTCCCATTATCGACCATGTACCGGAGCTGATGAAGATGAACTTATCCGTTGCGGCGGGAACGGAAACGACGGCACTGCCCGTATCATGAGCGGCGACGGAAATAACCTTTGCCGAGAGCGCGCCGACCTCTTCCTTTACCTGCGGCAGGAGCGTACCGCACACCGTGCCGGGGGCTACGATATCGCCGAAAATGCCGCGGGGAAGCCCGAATGTCTTTATTATCTCCTCGCTCCATTTGCCTGTTCTTGCGTCAAGAAGCTGACCTGTGGATGCGATGGTATATTCCGTCTGCTTTTTGCCTGTGAGGAAATATGCGAGAAGATCCGGAATAAAAAGCATATCATTTGCCGCGGCGAGAATTTCGGGGCTGTCTTTCTGCACGGCGAGAAGCTGGAAAAGCGTATTGAAATCGATAAACTGTATTCCGGTGATGTCATAGAGCTTTTCGCGCGGCATCGTGCGGAAAGCGTATTCCACCATGCCGTCGTTGCGCGCGTCGCGGTAATGCACGGGATTTCCGAGCAGATGCCCGTTTTTGTCGAGCAGACCGAAGTCGACGCCCCATGTATCGATACCGATGGAGGCGATATCCTTATTCTCGCTGAGTGCACACTTGCGCAGAGCGCATTTTATCTCATGGAAAATGCGGAGAATATCCCATGTGAACTGACCGTTTGTCATCACGGGTTCATTGGGGAAACGGTGAACCTCCTCAAGCGTGATTTTGTTGCCGTCAAAGCCGCCGATTATTCCTCTGCCGTTTGATGCGCCGAGGTCAAGGGCGAGCGTTTTCAGTTTTTTCATATATGTATTTCCTTTCAGAATTTAATATTTTCGTTTTTTAATTGGAAACGGTGAATGTTTCCGTGCCGTTTTTTATGGTGTAGCGTGGCTTATAGTTGCCGCCGAGCTTGAAGCAATCGTTAAAAAGCTTCAGTTCATGGATATAACCGAGCGAGTCCTCGGCGATAACCGTTACGGTGTAAATGCGATATCTGTCAAACGAACCGTCGAAATTTATTTCCTGTACGCCGTCGGATTTGCCGTCGGTTTTTATGTCAAATGAGCGAAGCTCTTCGCCTGTCTCTGAGTCTGTCATGGATAATCTGATGTTCTCAAATGTCACGGCATTCTCAAATTCGGCGGGACTTTCCCAGACGAGCGAAGCATGAGCCTCGACAAACGCGGTAATGCCGTTTTTATCGGGTTTTTCACTGTAGTCGAATTTGCCCGAGAGCGACGGCAGAATCTCTTTCCAGAGTTCGGCAAAGGAATATTCCTCGAGCACATCCGCGCGGCGTATGCCGCTTTCTTCTATGATAAATTTCGGAGCGTCATTTCCGTCTTTTTTGCCGAAGAGCGGGACATTTATCGTGGCGGAAAAGCGCCCGTTTCTCTCCTGATGAAGCTTCATCACCTCGCCGTAGACGACGACGGAAACCTCGGTATTATCGGAATATTCGCGCAGGTTTACGGCAATCGAAGCGGAAGCGGTGGTCTGCTCGGGATTCACGCCGGTGAGCTTGAGACTGTAATACGAGATGGGACTCACACTGCGCTGAAGCTTTGTAATCTCTGCGGAGAGGACATAGATATCGTTCTGCAAAGATGAAATTTGGTCGCCCAGCGATAAATTTGCGTCGGAAAGGTCTTTGTTCATCCTGCGAAGTGAAACCGCTCCGACGGCGAGAACAGCCACGAGCGCTGCGGCAAGCACGATTGCCAGAGCGATGGTCAGCTTTGAGCGGGTGTTTTCCATGGGGCACTCCTTTCGTATGTGTGGGTGGTGAAACGGTAATGAGGGTTTGGCGTGTTGATGCAGTGGGGGATAGGCTCCCTATAAAATTGAAAATTTTTGCTATATACCGTCTGCGCAGATACTTCCCAGTATTAGCACCCAAATTCAAACCGCGAGGTTCGCCATAGCCCGACATGGCACAGCAGCGAAACCGAGTCGGCGCGGGGGCGTTTCGAACCTGTAGCCACGGATAAGCTATAGCAGGACGGTACACTCGCTATGTTCGCACCGGAGGGCGATGATTGTTTGCAGAAAGCAAAGTGGGAAGATGCAGGGAGGTTTTCTAATGAGGGAAAGTCCTTAGATGACTTTTGGTACTTTTGGTCACGCAAAAGTACGAGAAAGGAAAAGTATTTTTTACCATAAAAACAAAAATCAAAGTCCCGTCAACAGCCAGAATAAAAGATATATGTTCCATCCGCTTTTTCTTTTGCTATCGCCGCCGCAAAAGAAAAAGCAATCAAAAAGAAAAGCGCCGAGAGGAAATTTCGCGCTCTGCGGAGCGCGACAAAGGCTCCTCGTGCCCCGTCTCGGCGACGCCAACACACATGCTTCGCATATGTGTCAATCCCCCAAAAGGTGGGCGAAAACTTTAATGGGTGGGGGTGAAAGCTTTAATTGAAAAACAAAAATTTTCCCAAATCAGCAAAAAAGGCAGGACAAGTCCTGCCTTTTTCACTGTTTGAGATTATTCCTCATCCTCACGAGAGAAGAGGTCGCCTTCGAGATTCATGTCGTCATCCTTTGCTTCGCAATCGTCGCAATCGCAATCGTCACATTCGCCGTCGCAGTCATCAAGGTCATCATCAAAATTGAAATCGCAATCGCAGAAATTGATATCATCCTTGCAGTCATAGAGCAGATAAGCACCTGCCGCGCCGCTCATAGCGGAAACCGCAAGAAAAGCACCTGCGGAGCTTTTCTTCTTGAAGAGAAGAATGATGAATGTGATGAGTGAGGTGACCGCGTTTACTACGAGAGCAACGCCTACATAAAGTTTGGTTTTCTTGAACATTTTTCATGTCCTCCTTATATAATATTTTTTTGTTTTTTATACTTTGCTCTTAAGATAAGCATTGATAAAACCGTCTATTTCGCCATCCATTACGGCGGTGATATTGCCGTCCTCATAGCCTGTTCTGTTATCCTTGACAAGCGTATACGGCATAAATACATAGGAACGAATCTGTGCGCCCCATTCGATATTTGTCTTTTCGCCCTTGATGTCCTCTATCTTGTCGAGATTTTCACGCTGCTTTATCTCGGCGAGTTTGCTTTTCAGCATTTTCAGCGCCGTTTCCTTATTCTGAAGCTGGCTGCGTTCTGTCTGACAGCCGACAACTATACCTGTCGGCTTATGCACGATTCTTATCGCCGAGTCGGTCTTATTGATATGCTGACCGCCTGCGCCGCTCGAACGGTGCGCCGTTATTTCAAGGTCCTCATCCTTAAGCTCGATATTGACATCGTCATCAAGCTCCGGCATTACTTCCACCGAGGCAAAGGATGTATGGCGTCTGCCCGATGCATCAAAAGGCGAAACGCGCACAAGCCTGTGAACTCCGTGCTCACTCTTGAGATAGCCGTAAGCATTCGTTCCCTCCACGAGGATAGTTGCGCTCTTGATGCCCGCTTCTTCTCCGTCGAGCCAATCTATGAGCTTGACATTGAAGCCGTGCTTCTCACCGTAACGCGTATACATTCTGTAGAGCATGAGTGCCCAGTCCTGCGCCTCTGTGCCGCCCGCACCGGGATGGAAGGAAAGAATGGCATTATTTCTGTCATATTCGCCCGAGAGGAGCGCATCTATGCGCATTTTTTCCTCGCCGGCTTCTATTTTCTTTACCTCGGAAAGCACCTCGTCACAAACGCTCTCATCATTTTCCTCTATGCCCATTTCGGCAAGCACGAGCGCATCGGAAACCGTGGTGCAAAGCTTTTCGTAAGCTTCTATCTTATCCTTTGTGCGCTTCAGCTCCTGAAGCACCTTGCCGGATGTCGCCTGATCATTCCAGAAATTCTCGGCGAGTGTCTGCGCCTCGAGTGTTTTTGCCTGCTCGCGCAGTCTTTCTATTTTCAGCGAATCGCCGAGCTCCTTTACATCGCCCTCAAGTGCGAGAAGTCTGCTTTTCGCTTCTTCTAACTGTATTATCATTATATTTATGTCCTCCGAATATGTTTTTTGTGATTTTTATGTTAAATATGAAGCTTTTTTATAAAACCGACTCCCGTCACTTCTCTTTTTCCGCATTTTTGCCGTGATGATGCCCGTCAAAAACGCCGCGGAGATTCATTTTCAGCTTGCCGTTCTTCTCGACAAAACCTATTCTTCTCGCCATTTTGTCATCGATGCATTTTTCCGCATCGTGCGCACCGCAAAGGTCAATGAAATTCAGCGCCGCGCGCCCCATGATGAAAAGCACCTCTTCATCATCGATTCCCTCGGGGCATTTCAGCTCATACATATAGCCGATATCATCCTTTATTTTAAACTGGCATATGCCGAGCAGTCTGTCCTCTTCTATTGCCGAGTAGGCAAAGCAATCATCGCGATAAGGCACGCCGCACTGCGCACATATTGCTTTCTGCCGCTCCTTGCTCTCGATGGGTTTTATCTCAAACATCCGACTTTGCCTCCCTTTTCAGCATTTGCACCTGCGATTTTGTAAGATAACGCCATTTGCCCGGGCGCAGGTCGCCGAGCTTCACCTCGCCTATGCTCACCCTGCGCAGGGAAAGCACATGGAGCGATAATTTTTCGCACATTTTGCGTATCTGTCTGTTGCGACCCTCAAAAAGAGTTATCGCAACGACGGAATATTCCTTTTTTCTCGTTATCAGCGAAACCTCGGCGGGTTTTGTCATATATCCGTCGATATCCATCGGCTCGGAAAGGCGCTGTACCTTTTCAGGTTCTATCTCGCCCGCGAGCTTCACATGGTATGTTTTCGGCTTGTGATAGCGCGGATGCATCAGCTTGTTTGCGAAGTCGCCGTCGTTTGTGAAAAGCAGAAGTCCCTCGCTCTCGAGGTCAAGTCTGCCTATGGGATAAACGCGCACGCCGACATCCGAAACAAGCTCGGAAACGCACGGTCTGCCGCGGTCATCACTCATGGAGGTGAGATATCCGCGCGGCTTATTGAGCATGAGATAAACCTTTCGTTTGTCTCCGCCAAAGATAATCTTGCCTCTGTATTCTATCCTGTCCCTCCCGGGGTCTATTTTCGTGCCGATATCGGCAACCTCGCCGTTGACCTTTACTCTGCCGGCGGCGATTTCATCCTCAGCGGCGCGGCGGGACATTATTCCTTGCGCCGAGAGGAACTTTTGCAGTCTCATTTCTTCCAATGTTTTGCCTCTGTATAGTGTATTTTTCTTTATATTTCCGGCTTCAGAAAAGGAACTTCCTTTTCTTTGCCGCGGTTTTCGCGATGCTCTCCCGCGCGACTATATCCGCTCTTGCTATCACTTTGCCGCCGCAGATAAATTCGACCTCGCCTGTCTTTTCGCCCTCACATATGCCCGCGTAGAGAAAACGCGGCGTTTTCAGCACGGTTTTTATCTCGCCGTGACCTTTTTTCAGCGTGGCGAGAACATCCTCGGAAATGCCGCAGCGGACATTTTCCTTTTCTCCGCCGCAAACGGGAATTTCCACGCGAAATTCCTCTGCCGAAGCTATCTTTTCGCTTTCGTAGAGGGAAAAACCGTAGTCAAGCAGTTCCCTGTGGTCATGCCAGTCGCTTCCGTCACAGAGCGTAACGCAGATGAGTGTCACTCCGTCGCGCTGTGCCGCAGAGACGAGCGTCCTGCCGCATTTTTTGGTGAAGCCCGTCTTTACGCCGATGACATCGTCATATGTGCGAAGCAGGCGGTTATGATTTACGAGCAGGCGCGTCGCCGTGCCGTCATGCAGGGGAATGGATTTTTTTGCCGTCGATACTATTTCGGCAAAGCGCGGATTTTTCAGCGCTTCGGCGGCGATTATCGCCAGCTCCTTTGCCGTGGTGTAATGCTCGCTGTCGTCCAGCCCGTGCGGATTTGCAAAATGCGTATCGCGCAGCCCCATTTCCCCGGCGCGCCTGTTCATCATATCGGCGAAAGCCTCAATGCTTCCCGCCACTTCTATGGCGATAGCCGCCGCCGCATCGTTTGCACTCTGGAGCATCAGTGCAAAAAGCAGATTTTCCATCGTTATCTTTTCGCCGGCATAGAGGTAAACGGACGAGCCTTCCACATTTACTGCCGCAGGCGCAACGGAAACGAGCCGCTCAGCAGGGCAGTTTTCGAGTGCGACAAGCGCAGTCATTATCTTTGTCGTGCTTGCCATTCCGCGGCGGACATTTTCATCGTGTGCATATATTATCTCGCCGTCGAGCGTCATGAGCAGGCAGCTTTTTGCCGAATCGTCGGGCACCGCCGAGAGGCAGGTCGCCCCACCCGCCATGAGCATGAGCGCGACGAGAAATATCGATATAATTTTCTTCATAGTTTCTCCATACTTTTTTCCTTAGCAATATGGAGAAACGGGGAAATTTATTCGCTTTTCCCACGCGGGAAAGGTGAATAAATTTTTATTTTGCTCGATAGTACTTTTCGGTGATGAAAAGTGCGAGAAGTAGCTTTTCTTATAGTGTTCTTTTCGCTTGTCCGAAAAGAACGAAAAGGACAAAAAGA
>CAJKRH010000062.1 GCA_905202255.1 uncultured Ruminococcus sp. | reverse complement strand
CCTCCTGCGCGGATAGCAAAAACAGAGACTTTGATTTCGGTCAAAGTCTCTGTTTAATTTTGTGAGAAAATCTACGAGGTGTATTTCATTCACGAACAAAAAAAGACGGCAAAAGCCGTCATTTTTTGTGGTCGGAGTGAGAGGATTTGAACCTCCGGCCTCTTGGTCCCGAACCAAGCACTCTACCAAACTGAGCCACACCCCGAAACGCATTTCTTCCAAATGCGGTATATATTATACTACAAACTGCCGCAAATGTCAATAGCAAAACCAAATTTTATTGGATGCATTTCTGTAAAGGCGGATTTGCAAAACAATATCACAAAACAAAGCTGCAAACAATGCTTGAAGGTAGCTGTTTTTTTGAAAGCAGCGAGTAATATTGACCGATATACTGGTCAAATTATATATAACAAAATATTACAATAAAAATATATGTAAATTTTTCATAAACATCATTTTAAAGGAGCGGAATATGAAAAAGACAATCGGAAGAAGAGCTTTGATTATTACACTGGTTGCGGCATTGCTCTGCATTGCTGCGGCAGAGGGAATCGTCCTCATCAGAGACATATGTGCCGACAAAGAAAATCGCGCATATCTCTCGCAGATAACGCCTGACTACAAGGCAAGCGGATCGGATATAGAAGAAGTCTCGAATAAGTATGTCAGACCGATGTCATCTCCGAACTACAGCATATCCGATGACGGCTATGACTTGCAGAATTATTTGCGCTATCTCAATATCGGAGACGCGTGGCAAAATTATCGCGGAGACGGTGTCACCGTAGCCGTGATAGATACGGGTATCGATACTTACCATCCGAATTTGCTATTATCAAAATGTCGGATAAATATAAAAATGTTTATATTATGTCATATTGAAAAACTACAAAAATCACGCCGAAAAATTTCAAATATTTCGCAAAAAGCATTGACAAGAGATTTATAGAGTGTTAAGATAATATCTATCTATTATATATAGATGTCAGAAATTTATTATCTTTAGGAGTAACTTTATGAAAAAAGTAATCAAAAGCTTGATTTTCACTTTGGCAATGCTGATGGTGATTTCAATAATCCAAATATGTACTATAGGGTTGTTCGCATCAGAAGCTGGCAGTATGCAGTTAATATCAGCAGAAAATGCGGCATCTACTATCACAAACAGCACAGTAAATATAGGTGATGTTAATTTCCGGGGAGGTAGCCAGCAAATAGGATATTTTAATGCACCGGCAGAAATGCTTCCGTTTGATTCCGGAATAGTTTTAACAACCGGAGATGTCGGAAATATTTTCAAGTGTTCAAATGCCTCAAGTTCTTTTGGCTTTGCCGGATTTGACCGAATTACGAAATTATATAACGAGTCGGGTTTTTCGGGCTCAACAAATGATGCTGCTGTTTTGTCATTTTCGATTACGCCAGATTCACCTTGGCTGTCTTTTAATTATTTTTTTGCTTCAACAGATATAATCAATCAGCAAAATACAATGATATTTTTGCTTTGTGGGTTGTAGATGACATGGGAACTGCGGATACAAGCGATGACGAATGGTTCAATATAGCAAAATTGCCTGATGGAAAAATTGTTTCAATACAGAATACCGTTTCAAAGAATGGATACAATACGGCAAGCGGCATCTACAATCCGATTAAAAATCATCAAATAAACGGGAAATCTTTTGGGTTCTTGGGTTATACAAATTCCCTTGTCGCGGATGCAACGACTCTTTATAATTCAAGTGGTGAAAAGGTTGTTCAAAGCGGTAAGAAAATAAAAATTTATCTGGCAATTGCGGATTCTAATGATTCCGCATATGATTCTGCTATTTTCATTCAGGCTAACAGTTTGAGCTATACAAGCGAATCGCAGAATATTACACTTCAGTCGTCGACTTTTACGATGATTGAAGGAAGTGTATCAGAAATGGTATATGTTCAGCCTGAAATTTTAATAGGCTCAAAGACTGGGTATATGTGTCAGTGGCTTTCGAGCACGGATAATATAACATATTCACCAATATCAGGGCAGATTGCAAATGCGTTTTATATTCCGACCAGCCTTAGCAAAGGCGAATACTATTTCAAATGTCAGGTATCAAAGGATGGATTTACTGTAGATTCCCATGTGGCACATGTTATTATTTTACCAAAGGGAAGTCAGTCAGCAATTTGCACAATATCGTTTGTACCTTGTGATGATATGAAGAATATAACAAGCTTTCCGAATAGCATAAAAATCGAAAGCGGTAAGAAGCTTTCAAATATTCCCGAAGCAAAGCATTCTGTTCTTGAATTCGGAGGCTGGTATCTTGACAAGGAATACCAAAATAGTTTTGATAGTAGTCAGTCTATTACTTCAGATATTGTTCTATACGCAAAGTGGGTTTGCACTCATAATGGAAAAATTCAGTCAATCACCGACACCGCACCAACCTGTACTTCTTCCGGCGTCGGACACACGGTCTGCACAATCTGCGGTGAGACGCTCGGCGAGAATATTTACATTCCCGCGCTCGGGCATGACTACAAGGTCAGCGAATCCAAGGCGGCAACCTGCACGGAAAGCGGATATATGAAATATACCTGCGTGCGCTGTGCGGATTCATATACGATAGATATATATGCCGACCACAAATATCAGCTTTCCGAAACGCATGCGGCAACCTGCACGGAGGACGGATATAAGCTCTACAAATGTTCCTCTTGCGATGCAACATACAGAGAAGAGATTCCTGCGGGACAGCATGAATATACCTCTGAGCTTATAAAGCAGGCTACCACGGAAGAGGAGGGACTTATCCGTTACACCTGCGCAAAATGCGGAGTCTCATATGAGATAGCTGTTCCGAAGCTGAAAGCGGGTGTGAATGTTCTTATCATTCAGGACCGCAATTCATGGGATACCGCGACAAATCTGACAGTGCTGAATAAACTTGTCGACGACGGTTATATTGCAGGCTGGAATACGATAAGTTCATCTTCGCTTTCTTCCTTTGACCTCACGCCTTACGGTATAGTCATGATTGCGGATGACCAGTATTCATCCACTTACGGCAATCTGAAAGCGGCGGGCGATAAGATTGATGCTTATGTGCAGGGCGGCGGCGTCCTGCTTTACGGTGCCTGCGACAACGGCTGGACAAACGGCAATATCGATTATGCTTTCCCGGGCGGTGCCACAAAGGGCAACTATTATTCTTCAAGAAACTATATCATCGATAAGCTCCATCCCGTCGTGACAGCGGCTCTGACAGACGGAAAAGGACTTACGGATGAGATTCTTTATCACAACTATTGCAGCCATTCATATTTCAAAAATCTTCCCGCAGATGCAAGAATTATTCTTCAGGACAGCCACGGCAATCCGACTCTTGCCGAATATGCTCTCGGAAAAGGCTATGTGATATTAAACGGTTTGACTTGGGAGCATGCATATAAATATCTGACATACTTCTCGTCATATTCATATGCCACGAGAGTATATGATGACCTGATAGTCTATGCGGCATCGCTTGCAAGCGGTCACACTCATACATATGATGACGGCGAAGTGATAGCTCCTGCCTGCACGGAAGAGGGCTACACTCTGCATACCTGCACCGAATGCGGCGGCACATATCGCGATAACTTCACCGAAGCTAAAGGTCATATCGCGGGCGAATGGTTTACCGAAAGCGAAGCAACCTGCACGACGGCAGGAATGAAGAAGCTCCCCTGCACGGTATGCGGTGAAGCTGTTGAGACAGAAGCGATTCCCGCATTCTCACATAATTTCGTATATCGGGAAACAGTCGTTGCAACATGCGATAAAGACGGATATGTACGTTACATCTGCACAAACGAGGGTTGCGGTGCAGAGAAGCGCGATGTTATAATCGCACTCGGTCATGACTACGGCGATGATAATGTATGTGACCGCTGCGGCAACACGCTCCCTGTGGTTCACGAGCATGAATATACAGAAACAGTAATCAACCCGACATGCACAACGATGGGCTATACGCTTCATACGTGCTCCTGCGGCGCATCGTATAAGGACGGATATATCGAGCCTTCGGGTCACAAATGGGATGACGGCACCGTTATTGCCGAAAAGACCTGCACAAAGGACGGTATAATGAAATATTCCTGCAAGGACTGCGACGCTTCATATGAGGCTGTCGTTTCTGCGGGACATACATTCGCAGACGCGGTGATAAAGGATAAGACCTGCACAGAGGATGGCGAAAAGCGCCGTATATGCACGGCTTGCGGATATACCGAGAGCGAAGTCATTCCCGCAGGTCACAATTGGGACGATGGCATTGAAATCACCGCTCCCACCTGCACGGAAGCAGGCAAAAAGGAATGCACCTGCACTGCCTGCGGTGTAAAAGGAGAATTTGATGTTCCGGCGCTCGGTCATGAATTTTATGACGGCAAATGCCTGAGATGCGGCAAGACAATCAGCGAGATAGTAAACGATGACCTCAGCCATCTTGAATACGGCATGTATTTCAAGATAAACGATATCGAATCAAATTACGGTCCCGAGCTTATCAATGAATACGGCGTACTGCTCGACCATAATAATGATGCCAAGCTTGAAAAAGTGGCTGTATATCTCACTCAGGACGGGCGCATGTGGAGAAGATGTATCGCCTGCACGGGTACGGATATAAAATATGCGACATATGTTCCTTATCTCTCCTATAACAGCGATATCAAATACACGGGACTCAATTCCGCATGGATAAATACATTTGCACTCAGCAAAAATGCGAGCGGCATATGGAACTACAGCAACTATACCACAATAGGCGTAAATCTCGAGGACAAATACGGAAATCTCCTGCTGACTCTTCACAATATAGGCAAGGCGGGAACAAAGACGCGCGTATTTGACGACCTTAATGAGATGATAGAATGGCTCGGCGAAAAGGTTCCTCATGAGAATGTCGAGGATGCACCGCACGAGTTTGAATACAAGCATGATGAGACCTCTCACTGGCTCGAATGCTACTGCGGCTATATAAAGGATAAGACAGAGCACGATTTTACAAAGCAGAGATTCGGTGAGGATGAGCACTGGAAAGATTGCGCTTGCGGCTATGAAAGCGCAAAGACAGCGCATACTTTCGGCGAGGATTCCAAATGCACGGAGTGCGGATGCCCGCATGTAAAGTTTGCCGATCTCGACGGAGACGGTAAAATAGATGTTATTGACCTGATTCTCATACGCAAGCTCATCGTCGGTTATTCGACGGATTCAAATCTTCTTGCTGCCGATATCAACTGCGACGGCAAGGTAGATGCTTTCGACCTTGTCGCGATAAGGCGGTATATCGCGGGCTATAATGTATGGTTCGGTAAATGAGATTTTAAAGATACAAATACAAAAAAAGCGTCACGGCAGTGACGCTTTTTTTATGCCGATTTCCAAAACCGCAAAAATATATGAGGACGCTTTCGCGTCCCCATATATTTGAAAAGAGATTCTATGAAAAAACGGATATTGCTTTAAAATCAGTGCTTGAGATTCTTTAGGCTTACTATATATGCTTCTATAGCGGAAGTCTGCGTTCTGGAAGTGCTTGCAAGCGCCTTGGAAAGCATATTCTTGCCGGACTGGATATAAGAATCAAGCTTGCCGGAGAGACCGTACTGACCGAAGATACCGAGGTCGAATTCACGGGTCATCAGAACTATCTCGAGCATTTCGCCTGCCTCATCCTCGCAGAAGCACTGCGTCTTGAAGTAGTTGATATACTGCGGATAGAGAATCATCTTAGAGTGATAACCGAATACTTCAAGGAAGTCTGCGGCTTCCTTGAGGTTCTTTGCGGCGGCTGAAACCTTGAGACCGTAAGCTACCGTGCATACATACTGATGATAGCTGTCCTGTGATTCGTCATATTTCGGGAAGGGAACGATGGAGTATCTTGCATCCTCGTCTGTTACACGCTTTGCGAGAGCAAGGCATTCGGAAACGAAGAGCGCCTGACCATTGGAGAGAGCAGCCTGTGTATCTGTCTGGCTGAGAGCCGTGAAGCCTTCATTGTGCCAGAGGGATATAGCCTTGTCAATAGCGGCAGACATGTATTTTGCGTCGCTGTTTTCGGAATTTACGGAAATAGGCATATCGTTTTCATCCTTGATAACGGCACTTACGCCCATGCCTTTCCAGAGAGCCGTAGCCATGAGATAGTTTGCAATGGTAACACAACCGAAAACATCTCCGTCGGCAAAAGACATATTGGAGTCACCGTTTGTGTCGCTCTTTGCGGCATCCATGAGGGTAATCATCTTGTCGACTGTCCATGTGCCTTTTCTTGCCTCATCATAGATATTGATATTTGATTTGCCACTGGCGATAACCTTGTCATAGACATCCTTATTGAAGAAGAGTGCCCATGTGGCGTCATAATTGAGCAGGTTGAAATTGCCGGAGAGAGTATAAAGTCTCTTTGTGCCGTCGATGGTCATGCCGAAACCGTCGATGAAGTTCTGATCCCACCAGCTGTGAGTGAGGTCAATATCCATGCTTGCTATGTTATAGAAGCAACTTTTTGCTTTTGCATTCCATGACATGGGCATGCAGAAGTCATACTGCGAGGTGCCTGTCTGAAGCTCTGCACTGCATACATCCTCGGGCTTTGCCGAGCCTGTGCTTGTGATTTTGCAGTTGTAGAGACTTTCGACTGTTCTGTTTCTTTCGATAATCGCTTCCGTGACAATGTTGTCATTGCCCGTAGCTTCGGCTGTGATTTCGTATATATCCCAGTCCTGCTGTGTGCCTTGAGCAACAATGAAATTAAACGATCTGCCGCCGAAGTTTACATCCATGAAATCAGGATGCTTTTCTTTGCCGGAGAGTGTGGATTCGCCGGAAGAGGCTGTCGTGCCCTCGTCGGAAGAAGCCGTAGTGCTGTCAACTGTAGCGGAAGATGATGTTGTGCCTTCGGTTGCTTTCGAAGATGATGTTGTACTTTCTGATTTGCCTGAGCTTGTTGTTGAGGCGGATTCCGTTGAGGGCGTAGTAGGTGTTTCTTTATCGCCGCAGGCGGTAAGCGCAACTATACCGAGAATCATTGCCAGAGCAATAAGCAAGGAAATAATTTTTTTCATTTGCTTTCTCCTTGATTTGTTTTTTGGGAATAAGTATTTCCGTATATATTTTATAATTTTATATTGTTTCAGTCAATCGTTTAAAACCAACACAGTGATAAAAGCAAAAAAATCGATATAAAAAGCAAAGTGAAAAAACGGCAGAGCATCTCTGCTTGTCAAAACCGACAAATCCGGTTGTGCACTGTGCACAATGCGGGCGAAAGCCCGATTTGCGAAAAACGCGAAAGTTTTAAAAAAATGGACTTGACAAGAGCCTGAGTATATATTATAAATGTTAGTGATAGCTTTTATAATTTGAAATCGGAGGATTATCATGGGAAAAACGGTATATGCGAGAGATTACGGCTTTTTGCCGTCCGCTTCGGCAGAAGAAAACAGGGAAGCACTGCAAAGGGCGCTTGACTGCGGCGGCGAGATAAAAGTCGATATAGCAGGCGTCTACGAAGTCAGCGGAATGGTGCTCATCGGCAGCAATACAAGTCTTGTCTTTGAAAAGGAAACGGCTGTGAGAAGAGCAGCGCTCGGCGACGGTTGCCACGATGAGGGCTTCATAATGAACCGCGGCGCATATGCCCGCAAATATGATGAAAATATTGAAATTTCGGGCTTGCATCTCATCACAAACGGCATAGACAATATTCATGACAGCAGGATAGTCGGCATGAATGCGCATGTGGGATTTTTCTATATAAAGCACCTGAAAATAACCGATTTTGAATGTATGGATTTGGGAAAACATAGCTATTGCATACAGATATGCACATTTGAGAATGCATATCTTGAAAACCTGAAAATAGAAGGCGGCAAGGATGCCGTTCATTTCGGCACGGGACGGGATTTTGTGATACGCAACGGCGATTTCCGCACATATGATGACCCGATAGCACTCAATGCAAACGATTATGCCACGGCAAACCCTCATATGGGCTGGATAGAAAACGGTCTGATAGAAAATTGCTCCGACCTTGATCAACCGGAAACAACGGGCTATTTTGTCCGCATGCTCGGCGGCGCATGGTGCGACTGGAAGAGCGGCATGACCGTGCGCAATTCCGATACGGTAGTTTCATGCGGCAGGATGTACCGCGTGCTCATGCCTGCCGACGGCAAGGAATATATATCGGTAACGAAGCCGACGCATGCCGCAGGGAAAGAGACGCTCGACGGCATAGACTGGGTGATGATTCAGGATGAAAATGTCTGCTACAACTGCGGTTGCCGTAATATTCATTTCAAAAATATAAAGCTTTGCAAGCACAGACCGATAGCTTTTTCGTTTCATTTCGATAATGACAATTATTCGCATAGCTATTATCCCTATGCCGATGCGCCTGTGCAGGAGAATATCACGATAGAAAATGTCGAGATGGAAAATGATGTGGACTGGCTCATCTGGTCGACAACGCCCGTAACGGGGATAAAGCTTATAAATGTCGAGCTGAAAAATGCCGCAATCCGTTTCGGCAACAGAGGAGTACCCGGAATAGTATATCCGCCTGTGGAAATATCCATGGCAGGCACACATTTTGAGGGCAAAAGCTTCATCAGTGCAGGCGAGGGCAGGCGCGCCGAGGTGAGCATAACGGGCTCGCATATGGGAGACGGCGCCTCTTTCGGGAAGAAAGGAAATGTCGAAATCGTGAAGTCCGATATCGCCGTCGATGACGCGGAGTGAAGATGATAAGCGGTGAAGAATTGCCGAAGAGGAAAAGCAATCGCTTGGAAAGCTACGATTACAGCTCGACAGGAGCGTATTTTGTGACGGTATGTGTCAAGGGCAGAAAACGGATTCTTTCAGAAATTATTAAGCGTGTAGGGGTCGGCGCCC
>CAJKRH010000061.1 GCA_905202255.1 uncultured Ruminococcus sp. | reverse complement strand
GCCTTCTCCAGTGGGAGAAGGTGGCAGCCGTAGGCTGACGGATGAGGTGTCAATAGCGGTTAATTTCTTTATTCTGTCAACGCACAGACCAGATTCACGATGCCATGTCTCGGCGACGCCAAGCAACGCCTCGCATTGCTTAATTTCCCCTGTCTCGGCGACGCCAAGCAATGCCTCGCATTGCTTAATTTCCCCCCCCTGTCTCGGCGACGCCAAGCAATGCCTCGCATTGCTTAATTCCCCCCCTGTCTCGGCGACGCCGACACACGCGCTCCGCGTATGTGTCAATTCCCACGCCGACCCGCAATATACATTAAAGACACTGCCACCTTTTTCTCATCGCAGGATGCAAATTCTGCCGAGTTTTGCGCCCGAAGTGGGGAGCGACCGCCGCATTATGAGAAAATATGGCGAAAAAAGCGGAAAATCGAAAAACTTTTTTCAAAATAATTGAAATAAACCTCTGTACAAAATGGAATTGATATGATATAATTATACTAAATACAATGGGCAAAGGGGCGAATTTTCTGAAAAAGCGTACAGCGTCATTGCTTCTTGCGGTGCTGGCTCTTGCCATGTGCCTTGCTCTCTTTTCTTCATGCGGAAAAGAGCAGAGCGCAGACAAGGTTTTCGGCGCGGCAATGGAGAAAGTGCAGAATTTTGATACAGACGGATTTTCGCAGTATTTCTCGGGCTCGGCATATTTCGATGCCGTCATCTCCGAAGCGGATAAAATTTCCGAGAGCGGCAGGGAAGCTCTGAAAGCGCTCTATTCGGGAGTCTCATGGCAGATAACCGAAGCTGGAGCATCATCGCTTTCCGTTAAGCTTGTCTCGTTCGATTTCGACAGGCTCGCGCGATATGTTGAGGATGCGTATGCGCTCGGCACAGGCACCGACAAGGCGGAGATACTTCGTTCTCTCACATCGGACGGCAGGCTTTCGTCTTACAGCGCGACATATGAGATAAAGGTGAATTTCGATGGCGAGGGTGACGGGATGAAGATTCCTTTTGATACGGCGAAAAACAGCGATTTTGTAAATGCGCTCGGTCTTTCCCGAATGGTAAGCCTTTTTGCAAAATAAGAAAAGAGTCAATATGGATAGAAAAAGAAATTACCGCGATGAAAGCGAAGCATCAGGCGAGGATTTTTCTGTCGTAGTCGGCAGAAATCCTGTTCTCGAGCTTCTTTCAAGCGGTGCACAGATAGAAAAAATATATATTCAGCGCGGAGAGCGTGAGGGCTCGGTGAAGAAGATTTTCGCTGAGGCAAAGGCTCGCGGCATTCCCGTTTCGGAAGCGGACAGACACAGGCTCGATACTCTTGCCGCAGGAAACGCTCATCAGGGCGTTGCCGCCATCGCGGGAGGAAAAGAATATTCGAGCATAGAGGACATTGTAGCCGCCGCAAAGGAAAAGGGCGAAAAGCCGCTTATCATCGTTTGCGATGGGGTGGAGGACCCGCATAATCTCGGCGCGATAATACGAAGCGCCGAATGCGCAGGCGCGCATGGGCTTGTGATAAGCAAGCATCGCAGTGCCGCCATCGGGCAGACCGTGCAGAAATCTTCGGCAGGCGCCGTAACTTTCTTGCCGATTGCCAAGGTGAACAATATCGCCTCGGCGATAGACGAGCTGAAAGAGCTTGGCATATGGACTTTTGCCGCGGATATGGACGGTGACTCCTATCTCACGACGGATTTCAACTGTCCCTGCGCCATCGTCCTCGGAAGCGAGGGAAGCGGCGTTTCCAGACTTGTCCGCGATAAATGTGACTTTACCGTATCGATACCGATGCGTGGAAAGATAAATTCTCTGAATGTTTCCGCCGCCGCCGCCGTTCTTGTTTTCAAAGCGGCGGAATGCAGATAAAGCGGCGTTTCAGATTAAAAAATAAAGTAGACGGAGGTATACTATGGCAAATAGCGTTGATACCGAAAAAAACGGCGATTTTGCAAAGGACCATTCCACGACCGATTTGCTTCGCAGGCTGAATTCTCAGTTTGACGCGGATAAGGTCGCCGCGGAAAAGCGCAGAGCGGACAGCCTTGCCAAGAGCGACACGGACACGGAAGAGAAGAGCGACGATTATATTTTCGACGGAACTTCCATGACCGATGAGGAAAAGGCAGAGAGTGACGAATTCAAGAGCCTTTATGAAAAGTATCTCGGCAGATCCGAGCAGAATGCGACAGCCGATGAGCCTGTAAAGGAAGAGGAAAACGCGTCCGATAGCGTAGCCGATGAGAGCACGCCGAGCGGCACGGAATCAGGCGCGGCATCTGATGCGGCACAGCGCGCAAGCAGTCAGAAGCGTTCGCTTTTCGATATGCTCGCTTCGCTCATTCCCGATTCCGATAAGGAAAGCAGAAAATCCAAGCAGGCGGCAGCCGAGAGCACCGATGAAAAATCGGCAGACGAGCAGAAGCCGCTTCTCACCGAGGTCGAAAACGACCTTGACCTTTCCGTTTTCTCGAGCCGCAGTGACGACGAAATATGGAAAGCACCCGTAAAGGATTCGGAGCCTGTCGAAGAACCCGAAACGGCAGAAGAGCCGGATACAGTGGAAGAGCCCGAGACGGCAGAAGAGCCCGAGACGGTAGAAGAGCCGGATATGGCAGAGGAGCCCGAAGAAGCCGATGAACCGGAAGCCGCAGACGATACGCCTGTCGGCGACATCATAAAGCTGAATCTTGACGATGCATCGGAGCCGCACGACGCCGAGGACGAGTCGGAAGCGGGTGAAGAACCAAAGGAAGAATCCGAGGATGCTGCACCGGAAGCCGAGGAAACGCCGAAGGCAGATGACGATTACAGCACAGACGATGAAAACGCCTATACCGAGGAGATAATCGAGCGCTACAATAATACGGAGATGCTCGAGCCTTATCAGCCGAATACCGAGGTAAAGGAAGAGCCGGATGACGAGGAAAAAGAGGCTGATGATCCCGACAGGGATACGGAAATAATGATGGCATTCGGTCTCGACCCGAGAAGAGCCGACAAGAACGAAACGCCGAAAAAGATATTCGATGATTATCCCTTCTCGGCGACTGTACAGACGACCGTTACCGACATTCCCGTTGTAGGCGAAAATTCCGAGACTGACGGAAACGCGGCGGAAACGGACGAAAGTGCCGAAAAGAAGCCTGCCGTTTCATACGAATACAAGTCTTTTGACCAGACAAAAGAGGTTTTTGACAGATACAAGCAGAAATATTCCATGGCAAAGATTCGCATCGGCATCGCCGCTTTCTTTGCCGCAGTGCTTTTCATCATTGAATGCATTCCCGCGATAGGAGAGGCGCTCGGAATGACGGGCTTTATCCTGCTTGATTTCGCGCTGACATTCCTCTGCGCGTTCTTCGCTTTTGACAAGCTTGTCGGCGGCGTGCGCTCGCTCGTGTCGAAGAAGCCCGACGGAAATGCGTTTATTCCCGTCATGTTCCTTATTTCGTTTGTGACAACGCTCTCCGCGCTCTTTGCAGGAGAAGATACGGTGCTCCGCTTCTATAACTTCACATTCGCACTCTGCGTGCTCTTTGCCGCGATGGCTTCGTATATCGGCATACGCAAGGAAATATATACATTCAATGTAATATCTTCAAAGAAGAAAAAGCTTGTCCTCGCAAGAGCCACAAGAGAGAACAGCGTCGAAGAGCGCGCCGGCTTTGCAAGACATATCGAGGACGATGCGGAGATATACAAGACGCGCGAAGCAAAATTCATAGACGATTTCTTCGCGAGAAGAAAAGAATATCCCAAGGAAAAGAAGATTATCGGCATACTTCTTGCCGCTTCCGCCGCTGTTTCGCTCATAGTATTTGTGCTTTCGCTTGCCGTCGGAAAGGCGACATTCTTTGAGAGTATGACGAATATGTATTTCACCATGCTCATGTGTGCGCCTGCCTCCGTGCTTGTTTCTTATACATATGCGGCATATCTTGCCTCTATCCGTGCTTATTCATACGGCGCGGCTATCGTCGGCGATACCACACCCGAGGAATATGAAAAGGCGGGCGTAATATCCTTTAGCGACGATGTCGCTTTCCCTGCGGATAAGCTGAGAATAAGAAGCGTCAAGGTTTTTGAAAACAACAGCATAGAGGATGTAATCTATCTTGCATCGAGCGTTTATTCCAAGCTCGGCGGACCGCTCTCCACGGTATTCCGCAAGGCGGCGCTCAACGGCATAACATCGGATAGCGTAGAGGTCGTTTCTCTTGCCGAAAACGGCGCGGAAGCCACCGTAGACGGACATTCCGTAGTTATCGGTCAGCCCGCATATATGGACAATCAGTGCTACAGCACCACATATGAAGCGGGAGATGAGCTCTATGAGGGCGATACAAACAAGCGCATTCTTTATCTCGCAAAGGATAATGCGGTCATAGCAAAATTCTATCTGCAGTATAATGCATCATCAGATTTCATCTATATAGTAAGACATCTCGCGGAGCAGGGTATCTGCACTGCCGTGACAACGGCAGACCCCGGTCTTGACAGTGCTCTGCTGAGCAAAAACAAGCTCAGCCCCGACGCTTATCCGATAAAGATAATCAAGCCGATGATGCCGCAGGAGGAAATGGAAAGAGTATCCGCGCGCGATGCGGGAATCGTATCGAATCACGATGCAAAGGGTCTTATCAAGACGCTCATCGCCTGCGAAAAGACGAGAAATATCGGCAAGACAAATCTTGCCATCAAGCTTATTTCCATGCTCGTGGCGACAGCGCTTACCGTGCTTCTCACCGTGACGGGAAATTATGATAAGATGCTTCCTTTCTATCCCGCGCTCTATCAGCTTTTCTGGATGATACCGATGTATCTTGTTTCAAAGATTTATATCTGATAAGTAATGAAAATACCCGCTTGCGAGAGCAAGCGGGTATTTTGCGTTATTTTCTTCTGTATCTGTTCCGTCTTGTGGCGGCGGGTTCTGTTGTCTCTGCCGTTTCGGTCGTTTCGGTAGCCACTGTATCTTTGTTTCGCCATCTTTGCCACCATGATTTTTTCTTTTCCGATGTTTCCGTGGCAGTCGTTTCGGCGGGAGCGGTTGTTCTTTCGGTCGGCAGCTTCGAGGTCGATGCGGGCGGAGCTGTCGTAGCGGTCTGCGCGGAATCCGTCGTCGCCGTTTCGGTGCCGCTTTCCGTCGTTTCCTCTGTTTCGGGTTCGTCCGGCATCAGATAATGCTCGGCGCATATGCGATTATAGGCGAGGGTGCGGCGGGATGTTCCGAAATATTCGCCCGATGCCGCCATACTCTGAAAGAAAGCATCGCATGCGGCACAGGAGGGAATCATGCCGCATGGAAGCTGCCTGTACATATACTGCGCGTCCGTTACCGAGACCTGACACGGAAACGAGCGCGAATAATTTTTCACGAGCGCTATCTGCCGTATATTTTCGCGCGGGCATTTGTCGCAGGCGATGCAGTGTGTTTTGCAGTCGTAATCCACGAGGATATGCGCATCGCATTTTTCCGTCGGCTCGGTGCCTTTTATGAAATAACCGAGCTCCACTCTGTTCCCGCGCGGGTCGAGAGCGCAGGCAGGGCACGGGAGCTTGCCCGAATCGCGACAATAGAGAACGGAAACGATATTGCTTTCCGTCTCTGCGGAAACGGCTTGTGCAGGGCTTTTCAGCAGATTTTTGCTTTGCAGAGCCGTCATCACGCGGTCAAAAACCGCACTTGCGGGATTGCCTGTATAAGTGCCGATATCGCGCGCTTCCTTATAGCCGTACCATACGCCGCATACATATCCGCCGCGAGTATATCCGATAAACCAGCGGTCGGTATTGGCGCCGGAGGTTCCGGTTTTGCCGGCAATCGGCAGTACTTTTGCAAGGGCGATATTGCTTGCCGTGCCGTGAGTGACGACATTTTCCATGAGCCGAGTCATTATCTCGGCATTTTCGGGAGAAATGATTTCGCGGCTGTTTTGCTTTTTTTCGAGCAGAATATCGCCGTTTTTGTCGAGAACCTGCGTGTAGGTTCTTGCCCGCGAGCCTTTTCCGCCTGCCGCAAACATCGTATATGCCGCCGTCATCTCGCGCACGGAAACGCCGATGCTCGTAGCACCGAGAGCGAGCGGAGCGACAGCCATATCGGTAAGCGAACCGCCTGTGGGGAGTTTTTTGCGTTCCGTCAGGGTGGAAAGTCCCGCTTTCTTGCAGAAATAGAACGATTTCGATATGCCGACCTGCTCGAGCACCCTGACGGAAACGGTGTTTATCGATTTCTCCACAGCACTTTTTACATTTGTGATACCCGAGTAAATGCGCGGGTTGTTCTTCGGCCATGGAATATATTTTTCGCCTGACTTGCGGAATGTGCACGGCACATCGTCAAAGACGCTCGACCATGTGATGATGCCCGATTCGAGCGCGGGCGCATAAACGCTCACCGGCTTTATCACCGACCCGGGCGAGCGGAGCATCTGCGTGGCGAGGCAGAAGAGCCTGTCCGATTTCTTTTCCCCTCTGCCGCCGACGAGCGCCACGACATTGCCGTTTTCGCTGTCTACGATAACGCAGGATGATTCTGCGGAGTAGCCGCTCGTATTTTTCGGGAAATTTTCGTCATGGAGATAGATGTTTTCAAGCTCTGCCTGAATTTCGGGGCGCATAGTGGTATATATCGAGAGCCCGCCGCAGTATATCAGCGAGGATGCCGCCGCGCGGCTGTAGCCTTTTTCATCGCAGAGGTCTTTTATTATATCTTCAATTACGGCGTCGGTAAACCATGAATTATGCGCGCCGTCCCTTTTCGGCTCCGAAATATTCAGCGAGAGCGGGGAAGCGACTGCGCTTTCATATTCCGCGTCGCCTATCATTTCCAGCTCATGCATGCGGGAGAGGACAGTATTTCGCCGCTCAAGGCATGCGTCGGGATTTGAAATCGGGTCAAAATGCGAGGGATACTGAATGATTCCCGCGAGCGTTGCCGCCTCGGTGAGCGTGAGGTCTCCCACCTCGCGCGAAAAATATTTTTCCGCCGCGGTTTTTATGCCGTAGCAGCTGCGCGAGAGGTAGACGGTATTCAGATAAAGCTCGAGAATGCGCTCCTTCGGCATTGTCTTTTCGAGGGCGACGGCACGCTTTATTTCTGTCAGCTTCCGCTTTACTGTTACGGAATTTTCGCCTGTCAGATTTTTTATCAGCTGTTGCGTTATCGTCGAGCCACCGTAGTTGTTTCTGCCGAAAAAACTGAGAACAGCGCCTGCCGTGCGCTTTGGGTCAATACCCTTGTGCGAATAGAAGCGATGGTCTTCTATCGCGATAAAGGCGTTTTTCACCTGCCGCGGGATCTCGTTTTCAGATATCCATATTCTGTTTTCCGTGCCGAAAAGCCGCTCATTTTCAAGCTCTATCGGCGTTCCGTCTGCCGAAACGGCATAGATTTTCGTCGTGAGATTTTGCCCGAGAGCAAGCGATTCTATATCAAGCTCATCGGAAATACCGTATTTCATATAAAGAAGAAATGCGCTGATGCAGATGAGCGCCGTGAGCAATACGACGAGCAAAAATCCTAAGATAAAATTACGAAATTTATGTGTTTTTGTCAGAATTATCACCTCTTTACATGAATATTATGTTTTTCTCTGTCAATAATATGTATCGCAAAGATGATGGAAAAAAGAGGCAGGAGGTTGATAAAATGGAGGAAAGGTACAGACTTTCGGCAGGTGTGACGGCGCTTATCTGTATGGTATCGCTGATTATTTCGGTTATAACTATGGTAGTGTGCCTCAGCATGCGCGCCGATATGCCGAAAACACTCGAGAGCATCACGGCAAGCGAAAGTACGACTACGGGCAATCCCGTTTCGCCGATATATTATGTAGGCTTGCATGATGAAAAGATTGTCGTCAGCACGCCCGATGGGGATATTGTCCGCGAACTTGATGCGAAAGCGGAGTTTCTGCCTGAGAGCGAGAGGGAAATGCTTCGGCTCGGTATAGCGGTATATTCAAGCGAACAGCTCTATTCCGTGATAGAAAATTATATGGAATAAAAAATATCGGCGTTATTTCACGCCGATATTTTTTATCCTGTTTGTTATCTGAGTGCTTCTTTCTTTTCCGCTATCTCGCTTTTCTTTTCGGCGATTTCCGCGCGCTTTTCGGCGATTTCTTCTTTTTTGTCGGAAATTTCGGATTTTTTATCTTTTATCTCCGAATTTTTGTCGCTTATCTCGCTCTTTTTATCGCTCATGTCATCGATTATGCGCTTGCGTTCATCGTCGCTGTCGGCATCGGAAAGCTCGTCGGCAAGGTCGGAGAGTTCATCGCGCAGGTCTTCCGCTTCATCGTTCAAATCCTCAAGCTCGTCGTTTAAATCTTCCAGTTCATCTTTTAAATCTTCGAGCTCGTCCTGCAAATCCTCCATTTCGGAGAGGAGGTCATGAAGGTCTGATGCAGTATCTGCGAGGTCTGCATAATCATTGTCGTCGTCATCATCAGAGTCATAGTTGCAATCGGCATTAAAATTTATTTTGGGTATTTCGATATTGCCGATATTTTTCAGCGCATCATCTACGATTTTGCTTGCATCAAATATATCTGAGAGTGCCGCTTTAGCCGCATCCGCGCCTGCTTTAAGATAGTCATCGGCACTTTTGCCATTGACTTTGCCTGAAACATTTACCCTTATTCCTGTGCCTGAAACATTACCGCTTATATCACCATCTACCGTTATTGTAGCTCCTGTGCCGACGACATTGCCATCTACATTGCCGGTTATATTTACTGTTCCGCTTGTGCTGATAATATTGCTGTCTACATCGCCGGTTACTGTGATTATTGTTTTTATTCCGGAAATATATCCGCCTACATTGCCTTTTACATCTACGGCGATATCGGATAGTATATTGCCAACGTCGCCTTCATATGTGAGCACAACCTTTTCTGCCGCGGTTCTTTCGGCTTCTGTGATATTTTTTGACTTTATCATCTTTCTGCCGCGGAAGAGAACGGCATGGAGCGTATTGTCGTCCTGCCAGTCGCTTTCCGCTTCAAAGTTCGCCTGCGGTTCATCTGTCGCTTTTGCGCAGGGTTTCTCCTCGCCGAAAAGCTCCGCTATGCTTATGCCGAAATATTCCGCTATTTTCGGAAGCATGGTTACATCGGGGCAGGCGAGCGCGTTTTCCCATTTGGAAACCGCCTGATATGTCACGCCCAGTGCCGCCGCGAGTGCATCCTGTGTTATACCGCGCTCGCGTCTGAGCCCCAGTATTTTTTCCGAAATTGTTTTTACTATATCCATCGTTTTTCTCCTGTAATATCGATTTTCGGGAGCGACACCGGTTATCGCCTCCTGAGCAGAGTATAGCATATTTTCGCCAAATCGTCAATAAAAAGTTGGTTGAGTTGCATAAAAAATACTAAACTTTCAGTTGAGATGGCGTTTTTACGGTATTTTTATGGGGAAAATCACTAAACTGAGGGTTGAGAGGGGGATTAAGTGATGCGCTGCTTTTTTTAATTTTATCGACGCTTAGAAAGATACATAAAGATACTTTTCTTTTGATGTTCTTTTCGCTTGTCCGAAAAGAACGAAAAGGACAAAAAG
>CAJKRH010000060.1 GCA_905202255.1 uncultured Ruminococcus sp. | reverse complement strand
TTTTAGCATTCCGGAATAGATAAAAATGCGCAGAGTCGTCGAATATCCGTTTCGTAGCCGTACAGCCGTACGGCAGAGACGGATTTCGGCGAGAGAAAAAGTGAATACGATAAAACGCAGGCAACCCGCGAGCGGATTGCCTGCCTTCCTTTAAATTGATATCAGTGAAAGTTTTAGCTTTCATAAATGTCTTTTGCCTTAAAAAGCACACACCCTTCACTTTTTCGGTCTGTGCTTTTTTAGCATTCCGGAATAGATAAAAATGCGCAGAGTCGTCGAATATCCGTTTCGTAGCCGTACAGCCGTACGGCAGAGACGGATTTCGGCGAGAGAAAAAGTGAATACGATAAAACGCAGGCAATCCGCGCGGATTGCCTGCCTTCATTAAAATTGATATTACCGAAAAACTTTAGCTTTCATGAATGTCTTTGTCAATTTAAAACATTTCCCTTCACTTTTTCGGTCTGTGCTTTTTTAGCATTCCCACATTATTTCGACTGTGAGAGAATCCATTCCACCAGTCCCGGATATCCGAATGCCTGCGTCCATATATTGTGACCTACGCCCTCAAAATATGTCGCCTTGAACTTCGTGCCGCCTGCCGCTTTTATAGCCTGCTGCATATCCTGCGTTCCCTTTGCGGGGACTGTCGGGTCAGCCAGACCGTGGAAAGCCCATATAGCCATATCTTTGAGTTCTGCCGCCTTGGAGGGGATGCCTGCGCCGCAGAGCGGTACAGCCGCCGCAAAAAGCTCGGGATTGCGCGCTATTATTTCCCATGTTCCGTATCCGCCCATGGATATACCCGAAACATAAACTCGCTTTGTATCGATTTTGCCCTCCGCGATGTATTCCTTGAGCAGAGCCGTTGCCGCCTCAAGTGTTATCGTGGGCTTGGCTGTCAGCTCGCGGGAGCCTGTTTTCCATTGGTGATTTATCGGAACCCAGTTGTATTCCGCAGGGTCATTGCACTGCGGAGCAATTATTACACAGCTTCCGTCCGATACAAGCTTGTCAAGCAATGCATTGCTTCCGCCGAGGATTCTTATCTGCTTGGTATTGTCGCTTCCTATTTCGCCGTAGCCATGGAGAAAAAGAAGAACGGGATATTCAGCCGATTTGCTCTCTTCATAGCCCTTGGGAAGGAACAACCTATAAGGAAGCGAGACAGTTTTTCCTGTCTCGCTCGTGTAGTTGTATGTTTTGAAAAGCATATCGTCTACAGACTTGCTTGCTTCGCCCATATCAAGAGCGAAATCATAAATATTGAGTTCGTCAATAGCGCCGACAAACTGACCGTCGCTGCCGTTATAACCGATAGTAAAGGGACAGCCTGCGGAGGAAGCATCGATAGCGGGAAGCTTTACTGCGAGCTTACCGTCAAAATAAACGCTGATTGTTCCCGCCTCTGCATCCTGAACAGCCACTGCATGATGCCACTCTGTATCTATAGCATCGCTTACGGGGTTGTTGCTGTACTTGCTCTGGGAATTTGAAGATGTAATACCGAGATTGAGCTTGCTGTCGCCGGAGTTTATCCAGAAACCTGCATACTTATAGAGGTTCTTGCTCTGAACGAGACCCTTTTGGATAATGCAGGGCCAGTTTGTGCCGGCTTTCTTGCCGGACCACTTGAACCATACATCTATAGTAAAGCTGTCATTCTTCGAGAATTTGAAGGCTTCGTTGTCTGCAATCTCAATAAACTGATTTACCGACTCAAGGCTTACAGCCTTGCCGAATTTACCCTCTGTGAGCTTCAGCTTCTTATTTGCCTTCGCGTCATATCCGTTGCCGGAATCATCGGCGAATATGAGATCGTCGGTGAGCTCGTCAAATGTGATATGTACGAGCGGCTTCGGAACCTCGGGAACTACTACGGGAGGCTCGGTTGTCGTTTCCGTTGTCGTGGTTGCCTCTGTTGTGGTTTCCGTGGTGGTAGTAGCCTCTGTTGTCGTGGTGGCTACCGTTTCTTCTGTTGTTGTAGTTGTTGCTACTGTTGTAACGGTGGTTGTGCTTTCGGTGGTGGGTGTTTCCTTCTCACCGCAACCCGCTACGGCGCACGCAAGCATTATAACTGCGAGCATAAGCGCTACAATTTTTTTCATAAGTATCTCCTCTTGAAAATTTTTTCGCAAATGCGATTTATTATATAATACCATATCTGTGCAAAAAATACAAGAGTTTTAGTATAGTTTTAATTCATTTGTGAAATATTGACATTTATTTTCCGTTTTTTTATGCAATAAAGCATATCGGTCGAGCGCCATGCATATAAGTATATACAAAAAGATACTTCATGGAGGAATGTATGATTTACAGAAAAATTGCCGCGATGCTCTGCATAGCGATTCTGATTTCGGTTTTTTCGGTCGGCATATGCGCCGCCGAATTCACAGGTGAGCTTGATGCGAAAAGCGCCATACTCATGGAGATAAGCACAGGGCGCGTTTTATACGAAAAGAATGCGGATGAGCCTCTGCCGCCCGCTTCCGTCACGAAAATCATGACTATGCTTCTCGTCACCGAAGCGATAGACGACGGCGTGATTTCGCTTTCCGATATGGTGACGGCAAGCACGCGGGCAAGCAAGATGGGCGGCTCGCAGATTTTCCTCAAGGAGGGCGAGCAGATGAGCGTCGACGAACTGCTCAAGAGCCTTACCGTCGCCAGCGCAAACGACGCCGCCGTCGCTCTCGCCGAGCATCTCTGCGGAAGCGAAGAGGCGTTTGTCGCCAAAATGAACGAGCGCGCAAAGCAGCTCGGCATGGAAAATACGAATTTCGAAAACACAAACGGGCTTGACGATACGACGGTAAATCATGTCACGAGCGCACGCGATATCGCTCTCATGAGCTGTGAGCTTCTCAAGCATGACCTGATTTACAACTACACGACTATATGGATGGATACGATACGCGACGGTGCCTTCGGTCTGACGAATACAAACCGTCTCATCCGCTTCTATAAGGGCGCGACGGGGCTGAAAACAGGCTCCACCTCAAAAGCGAAATTCTGCATCAGCGCCTCTGCCGAAAGGGACGGGCTCGGACTTGTCGCCGTGATAATGGGTTCGCCCACGAGAGATGTGCGCAATGCCGCCGCGGCTTCCCTGCTCGATTTCGGATTTGCAAACTATGCCTTCCTGCAAAAGGAAAGCGAAGCTCAAGCCGGTATCCCCGTGAAAGGCGGCGTCAAAAACACGCTTTCCACCGTGAGCGAGGGCTTCTCTCAGGTCATAGACAAAGGCGCGGACAAGAAACTGACGGCGGAAACCGTTCTTCCCGAGAGTGTGGCGGCACCTGTGAAAAAAGGCGACAAAATAGGCGAAATAATCTACAAAATAGACGGCACCGAGCTCGGTCGCGCCGATATCGTGGCAGATGAAGATATCGAAAAGATAAGCTTCTTCACCCTGCTTCCGCGCATGTTCAAAACCATGATAGGCGCGAAAAGGGGATAAAACGCGGAGAACCGCTCTCACATAAAAACGCAACAATGCATTAAAGCGGCATGAGGATTTTTCTCATGCCGCCTTGCTTTTTGCTATATTATACATTTGTATCAGTTGATATATCCGAGGTCTTTCGCGCCGTCTATTTCGCGTATGCGGCAGTATGTCGGATTCTTTTCCTCCTGATACCACTCCGGCGAGTAGTGAAACCACCGCAGGAGAAATGTCCGCAGTGCCGTCCCGTGAGTGAAGACAAAAAGCGTATCCACGCCCTCGCGCTCGAAATCGCGGTAAATCGTGCCCATGAACTGATGAATCCTTATCGCCACATCAAAGGGGCTTTCACCGAGAGGAAGCCGCGCATAAAACTTGCCCTGATTTTGCGTCTGGCGCAGATATTCATCGTATTCCACGGGATATTTATTTTTCCATTCCTCCTCGGGGAGCGAATCAAAAAGTCCGTATTGCTGTTCCACAAGAGTGATATCCTCGCGGATATCGGCGATTTTCAGATGCTTATTGAACTCCTCGCTCGTCTGCCGCGTGCGTAAATACGGACTGCGCCATATGCGCGCATGAGAGAGATCTATCCCGCGCTCGCGGCAATATTCCGAGAGCCACATTCCGCTTTCCGCAGACTGGCGTTTCCCTTTTTCCGTCAGCGGGACAAGATGGTCCGGCGTTCTTTTTATATAGTTTTCGCCCGCGCTCGCCTCGGATTCGCCGTGCCTTATCAAAAATATATGCATATCTTCTCCTTGATTATTTATGATATTTTACGCGCAGTATCGTCAGAAGAATCAACGCCACCTGCACGGGAACGCCTATCAGAAAGATAGGCCACATATTATATTTGAGAAATTGCAGAAATATTGAGGTCAGGAGTGTCCAGCAGAATATACTTGTATAAATTATCTCGTATTTCGTCTTGCCCCATTTGAGATTCAGCCTATAGAGCAGGGCGGCGGAGAGCGGAATAGCCCAGATAAAAACCGTCCATATATTTCTGCCGCGATACGAGAGTGTATACGCATAGAATATCGCCGCGGCTATCCAGATGCCGGCTGTGCCGAGGAGCGAAATGAGAATATGATATCCCATTTCTTCCTTCGGCGCGGAGTAGGTTTTGATTTCTTCGGCGGCACCCTCCGTGACAAAATAGTCAACGGAAACGCCGAATATCTCCGCCATTCTGCATATTGTTTTCAGGTCGGGAAGCCCGTCGCCGCGCTCCCATTTTGAAATGGTCTTGTCCGAATAATTCAGCTTTTCCGCTAATTCCAGTTGCGTGAGCTGTCGACTTTTTCTCAGCTCCGTGATATTTGCGGCAACTATTTTTTCAAGCTCCATTTTATCCCTCCTTTGTAACGCGATTGATTTTTATGTGTTTATATCATTTGCGAAAATAATGGTAAATTCCTCTCCCGCCGCGGTTTCCGCGCTTATCATGCCGTCTGCGGTGCGGGTAAATTCCTTTTCGGATTTCGCCGCAGGCAGGCTTCCCGCGCGGAGCGTCAGCGTGCCGCCGACGCGGCTTTTTACGCGGATTTCGGTGATTTTTCCGCCGCTCCAAGTGGCGCCAATCACAAAATTTCCTCTTGCAACAAGCCCGTCAAAGCTTCCGCTTTCCCACTCATCGGGAATCGCCGCAAGCACATCGATATAGCCCGCATGGCTTTGCAGGAGCATTTCGCATATGCCGGCGCAGGCGCCGAAATTTCCGTCTATCTGGAAAGGCGGATGCGTATCCCAGAGATTGGGCAGGATGTTGTTTTTCAGCATGGAGGCGAGCAGGTCATGCGCGCGGTTGCCGTTGCCCGTCCTTGCCCAGAGGCAAAGCCTGTGTGCCGCCGCCCAGCCTGTCGATTTATCGGAGCGGCGCGTGAGCGTCACCTTTGCGCCCTCCATCCATTCAGGCGTGGTCTTGTTTATGAGCGTCCCGGGATAGAGCCCCACAAGCTGAGAAATATGCCTGTGGCAATATTCGCCGATATCGCCGTAGTGCTCCTCCTCGCGAAATTCCTTTACCTGCCCGTCCGCTCCTATGAGCACAGGGTCAAGCATATCTATCCGCTCTCTTATTTCATCGAGGATAGGCTCGCGTGTGCCGAGTATTTCAGCCGCTTCAAGCGTGCGCCTGAAATTTTCATATATCATCTGCTGATCGAAGGCACATCCGACGGTAACATAATATTTCCCGTCCGCGCCCTGTTGCTCGGGCGAAGCCGAAACCTTGGCAAGGTATTTCCCGTCCCGCTCCTCAAGAGCGAGAAGCAGACAGCGCGACATATCGCGAAGATACGGATACGCGACTTTTTCGAGGTATTCCCCATCGCGCGTGTAATCGTAGTAATCCCAGAAAAGGAGCGAGGTAAAGCCTCCCGTGCCGGGACCGGAATGATTATTCGGATTGCCGAGCCCATGGTCGAGATGATATGGCGAAGCGCCCGTCGCTATTATCCAGCCGTTTTCGCCGTCCGACAGCGCCTTTTCGGGTGAAATTTTCCTTATATATTCATCGGCGCAGGTGCGAGCCTCCGCCATATACGCCGCGGCATAATCGCTGTAGGCGGAAAAGGTCTCCGCTATATTCGCCGCGCAGGCGCACCAGTAGTTCATCTGAACATTTATATTGTGGTGATAATCGCATGTCCACGGTGAGCTGTCGTAGGCATCCCATACGCCCTGAAGATTTGCGGGGAGCGTGCCTTTTCTCGAGGATGAAATGAGCAGATATCTGCCGTATTGGCAAAGGAGCATTTCGAGATATCGCTTTTCCTCCGCCGCAGCTTCCCCGCTCTTGTATCGCAGGGGCAGCCTGTCCGTCGTCATATCGGGCATATCGCAGTTCAGATTCAGCTTCACCCTTGAAAAAAGTGCCGTATAATCCGCCGTGTGCCGCCTTTTGAGTTCGTCATAGCCGAGCGCCTCGGCATCGCGCAGTATGCGGCAGAGCATCTCATGCGGATGCGGATACGGAGCAAGCTTCTTTTTCGGATCGCTCTCGGTGAAAACGCGGCTTTCAAGCCTGTAGTTTGTTCCGCATGTGAAGAGAACCACCGCGCTGTCCGCGCCCGAGACGGATATCTTCCCGTTTTCGTTTTTCAGCTCCCCGCCGAAGTTCAAAACGGCAAGCCGAGCTTCGAAAAGTATATTGTAATAATGCGAAACGCCACTCTCCAAGAGGATATTTCCCTCTCCCGAGAAGGTAGCGGATTTCCCACAGCCGTCGCCCTCTTTTATGCAGTAATCACGCAGAAAAGGGTCATAGAGCGAGCAGTCAAACGAAAGTGCGCCTGCCCTGCCCGCCGTAAGCTTCACGGCGAGCACGCGGTCGGGATACGAGGTGAAATATTCCCTCTCATACCGCACGCCGCCGCAGGTGTATTTCACATCGGCGAGCGCCATGTCAAGGTCAAGCCCGCGGCTGTAGTCTGTCACATCGTCATGGGGAAATTCAAGTATCACATCGCAGAAGGAGCGAAGCCCGCCGCTTCCGTCGCGCCAGTGCGAGCCGCGAAGCGGCGGATTGCAGAGGCTGTTTTCCGTTATCTGTATGCGCTCTCTGCCGACCCTGCCGAAAATACTCGCGCCGAAAAAGCCGTTTCCGAGCGGCAGAGACCACTTTTCCCAGCCTGCCTCGGGGCTGTCGTTCTGCCGTGCGAAGTCGTAGTCGCAGACAGTCGGCGCGGGCTTGTCATAGCGCAGCTTCAGTTTCGGCTGATTTGTCATGGTTCTGTTCCTTTCAGATGGGTTCTATTCACCGACGGCGGTGAACAGCTTTTCGCCCTTTGCCTTCAGCAGGTATGTCACTATGCCGCAGGCGATGAGCTGGAGAGTGAAGAACGCCGAGAAAATAATAATCGGAGGTACGGAAAGTCCCGCCACCAGCACAATACTTGCAAACATTCCTACCATCGCCGCTATCATGGCTGTGAATATCGTAACCATGACGGCAAAGCCCTGCTTGACAGCGGCGACCTCGTTTGTCCAGTCGAGATTGTATTTTTTAAGATTGAGCAGCATGCCGAAAACACCGGAATAATACGAAAAGGCAAGCGGAATGAGAAGCGTGAAAATAAATGTCACTATATCGGCTTTTATCGCCGCGGCAATGAGTGCCGAGGCAATCGCTATCGGTGCAAAAAGCAGAGTGAAATGCACTTTCAGTTTAGTTTTTATGATATCGCTATATGAGATGGGCAGGCTTTTGAGAAGCGGCAGGCATCTGCCCTCGAGAGATATCGAGGAATATGTAGTACAGCTCATTCCCGCCATCATGCCGATGAAGAAAGGTGCCATCGCGCCCAAAACCGGAGCTACAGCCTCAAAAGACGCGGCGTCAAGCGATGAAATCTTCACCATAGCCAGCACCGCGGCGATGACGAGCATGAGCACGCCCGAGCAGGAATTCATGAGAATCATGCCCGAGGAGAAAATTCTCGATATTTCCTTTTTGAAAAGAGCCGAGCGGGCATTTCCCGCACCCGCGGAAAGCTTATATCTGCCGCCCGTCTGCTTCTTATTGAAGAAATCGTGCAGTTCGCCGTAAAATCTGCCGAAAACAAAGCACACGAGAGCGAATGCCGCTATGCTCGCACCGAAGAATATCGCGATTGACTTAAGGTCAAGCGCAAGCGCCGCCGTGAACATTCCCGCAAAGGGATAGTAGCGCATCAGACCTGATTTCGTTATAGCTTCGAGAGCCGCCGCTATCTCGCTCTCTTCGATATTCGATGAGGTAAGCGAGATATAGAAAATACCGCCTATGAAAGCGACATATATAAGTGTGCTGACGACGCGCATATATTTGAAATGTGCCGAGATAAAGCTGACGAGTGCCGAAATGAGTGCGCCTATCATGATGGGAAGCATGGGAACAAAAAGCATCAGCAGGGGATACATCACCCAGTATGATACGGGCATCTGCGCATGGAAAACCAACGGCATAAAATAAAGCGGGAGCAATATCAGCGCCGTTGTTATGAGGTCAAAAATATATACCGTCGCCGTCTTTGCCGCAACGACAGTGCCCGCGCTTATCGGCAGTGAGAGCGTCATATCATAGTCGCGCGAGCAGAATATGACATTTTTCACCGATGAAACGGAGGAAAAAAGCGTTAGCGCCGACGCACCGAAAACAAGCACGGTGGTAAAAGTCTCAAAATTTCCCGCAACGCTGTAAAAAGCGCCGGCAAATATGTATTCATAGAAAGCCGCGAGGGCAAACATCAGAGCATAAAAGAACATCATGCCGCCGAAGGAAGCCACCTTTTTTGACTTGCTCCCGAAGCTGTTTTGCCTTCCTTGGTTCAGTGCCGAGGCAAGCTGTGCCTTCAGAAGAAGAAAAAATTTACTCATCGGCATTCAACTCGAGGAAAAGCTCCTCCAGACTGCTGTCGCCGCCGATTACGGACTCCGTATCGCCGGAGGCAACAAGCCTGCCTTCCTTGATAATGGCTATTTTATTGCAGAGCTTCTCCGCCACCTCAAGCACATGAGTGGAGAAGAATATCGCCGCGCCGCTCGCGGTCATTTCTCTGAAAAATTCCTTGAGGATATGTGCCGCTTTCGGGTCGAGACCGACAAAAGGCTCGTCAAGCAGAAGAAGTTTCGGATGATGGATAAGCGCCGAGATGATGACAAGCTTCTGCTTCATGCCGTGCGAATAAGACGAAATCGGGGAACCGAGTGCTTCTTTTATCTCGAATGTGGCGGCATACTTTTCGATATCGGCATTGCGCTCCGCACCGACACCGTACATATCCGCGATAAAATTCAGATATTTTATGCCCGTCATAAATTCGTATACATCGGGATTGTCCGGAATATATGCCATGAGCTTTTTACACTCCACCGGATGCTCCTTTATCGACATTCCGTTTATTCTGATTTCGCCCTCGGAAAAGCTGAGTATACCTGCGGCGGCTTTCAGCGAGGTGGTTTTGCCCGCGCCGTTATGACCGATAAAGCCGTAAATATCGCCTGCCTCCACTGTAAGAGAAAGGTCGTCTACCGCTTTCTTCCCGCCTTTATAGGTTTTGGAAAAATTGATGAATGATAACAAGATGCTGTTCCTCCTGTCTGTAAAAACTGCGCGCGTATGTGCGCGCTATATTTCAGTGTCTTATTATTATATCACAGTTTAAAGCAAAAAGCAATACCCCGCCATTCTTTTTTGGCGGGGATTAACACATATGCGAAGCGTTACTTAATTCCCAGACGATCCGCAATGATACATAAAGTAACTTTTCTTTTATCGTACTCGTATATCGTACTTTTCAGTGACGAAAAGTACCAAAAGTCATATAAGAGAGCGTTCCCCTCTCTTATATATCTCTCCCTGTCGCCTCGCGGCGACCAGTGCGAACAAAGTTCTCCGACCGTCCGATTGTAGCATAACCACAGCTACAGGTTCGAAACGCTCAAGCGCCGACTCGGATTCGCTGCTGTGCCATGTCA
>CAJKRH010000059.1 GCA_905202255.1 uncultured Ruminococcus sp. | reverse complement strand
TTTCAGAGTTCTTTTCGCTTGTCCGAAAAGAACGAAAAGGACAAAAAGAGGAAGGCATTCCTCTTTTAATCTCCTTCTGTCGCCTCGCGGCGACCGGTGCGAACACACTTCCCCGACCGTCCAACTATAGCATAGTCACGGCTACAGGCTCGAAACGCTCAAGCGCCGACTCGGATTTACTGCTGTGCCATGTCGGACTACGGCGAACCTCGCGGTTGAAGTTTGGGTGCGTGTCTGGGTGCGAACATAGCGAGATGGGGTTTGCTTTGCAATACACAAATGGCGACACCTCATCCGTCAGCCTGCGGCTGCCACCTTCTCACACTGGAGAAGGCTGGCGAAATGTCAAATTTTTCTCAAGCGAAATATACCTTGACGAATTTGATAGTCTTTCGTCAAATGGCGAAGTACAAGAATGTGTAGAAAATCTTGCTAGCAAGCTTGGCAAGCCTTCTCCAGTGGGAGAAGGTGGCGCGGGTTACCGCGACGGATGAGGTGTTACCTTAGATAAAGATAAATCCTTATTCTCGCGCTTTTCACTAACGAAAAGTACGATAAAAAAGCATCTTTGAGCATCCGGCATGCGACCATCGGTCGCATCCGCCACTCTCACCGCCATCAATCCGGCAGAGAAAAATCCGTCATCGGATTTACGGGCAGATATTCCCCTTTTTCCTTGTCGTAGTAAACCTTGCTACGGTATTTCGAGAGGAATTTCGTTATCTCATACATATCTATCCATATCTGATTTGTACCGTCCTTTTGCGAGACATCGAAAATAAGCTGCAAGCCGATATGCAGATGCGGAACATTGATATTGTTTTTGTTCTCCTCACTGCTGTAGCCGGTCATGCCGAGATAACCTATCACATCGCCTGCGGTGACGATTTTTCCCTCATACATATCGGCATAAGGATGGTTGCGCCGCAGGTGGGCATAATAATAGTACCTCTTGCCGTCAAAACTCCGTATGCCTATGCGCCAGCCGCCGTAACGGTTCCAACCGACGGCTTCCACATAACCGGATTCGACGGCGATTATCGGCGTGCCGATACTGCCGAGCATATCATGCCCGAGATGGCGGCGGCGATAACCGAAAGAGCGCGCGGCACCGAAATCATCATAATCACTGTATGAAAAACCCGAGGCTATCGGCGAAAAAACCTTTAGACCGTATTTTTCCGTGTATGTATAGCCGCCGTCTTTCTTCTCGTATACGGAATATTCGCCGAGCCAGCCCGAGAGCACGGCGCCGTAGGCTTCTTTATAATATGAATAATATTTCATGGAGTCAAAACATGCGGTATCCTCCGAGAGAGAAGAATATGCGCTCTCCATATCGGCTTTTTTATAGCGGGAAAAGTCGCCGCCGTACCGCGCGCCGAGATAAGCGAGCAGCTCCGTCATGCCGAAAGCATGCCCTTCGTCATGACTTTTTATCCCGAGGCGGACGGCATCGGAAAGCGCCGCTTCCGTTATGCCGAAGTCGACCCATTTGATATAGCTTTTGCCGTCGGCACCTGTTTGCAGGCTTATGCCGCGCGGAGATGCTCCCGATATATAAACCGCACATATCGTCAGTGCCAGAATAAGGCATATTCCTTTCACGGTACGGTATTTTTTTGATGAAAACAATACCTTTCCCCCTCCTGATTTTACATTCTGTATTATTATATTTTGAGAGAATGAAAATATTACCCTGTGAGCCGCGGCAAAATTTCAAAACGGTATGGATTTTTCGGAAAAGATATGATAAAATATAGAAAAAAAGCGAGAGGAGCGGAGTATATGGGACTTTTCGGAAGGAAGCCGAAGGAGGGAACGCCTGCTTTCCGCCGTGCAATGGCGGAGAATATAGCACGCAGGAGATTGCGTTATGCCGTGGAGAGAATAGACGATACCGATATTATCATCGGCAGAGAGGGCGGCTTCAATATCAGAGACGGTGTTTTTATCGTTTTTGCCGATAGCCGCGTGATATTCCGTTGCAATATAGACGAGATGGAGGCTTCAGAGCTGATGAGTCTTGGCGGCGCGATAATTACGGCTCCCGACCTCGAATCCGGCGGCAAAGTACGCACGATACTGGTGCACTATATAATAAATTATTAAAAGCGAAAATAAAAAATGCTCCCGCGAGGGAGCATTTTTGCGGTCAATAAAAAAGCAACTGTCACGATGTTACACGATTCAAAATCTGCGGCGGAGGAAGCAAAGAAAAGCCCGCGAGAGGCAGGGTGAAAAATTACGGCTTTTTTGCAACTGTTTTTAAGCGGTCAACAATCACTTCATAACGCGCGTCTGAACGCAAAGCAGCAACCTCATCATCGGTTGTTAACCAATTAAGCATAGATTGCGACCGATTACCTTCGGCTTCCATGATCCAGCCGCCGCTTGAATATCCGCGAAGAATGGGCGAGGTATGTACAGCGTCAAAATGATAGGTGTCCATATGAATTGCAAAATCCGCACCTTTTTCTAACCATTTCCACACTTCTTCGTAGTTCTGCTGCCTCAGATATGCAGTATACAAAAAGCTGCAAGCAGCTTCACCAAGCTGAGCTTTGATTTGAAAATCACCGTCCGGAAAAAGCAATTCAAGAAAATCTACTTCTGTTTTCCATAAATGAATTCTATCTTCAAGTGGATAAATAAATTCTCCATCATCGTGCTTTTGAGCAGCCGCAAGTTCAATCATTTCAGCCGTATGGTAAATTAAAAAAGATAGATAGCCTTGAAATTCTTCAAAGTCAGCATCACCATTCCAACGGTACATCATAAAGTTTTCATATGAAAAATGAGCGCGAGGCATCTCTTTAGCCAAATTCAGCATTTCGTCTTTTTTGCCGGCATATCCGTAAGCGATTCCAAGAGTATCAATTGCCTCGTATCGCGTAATGCTATCGGTACATTCCGAAAGAATTCGATTGCATAGTTCAAAAACCTCATCGTATTCTTTTATGCCCTTTCGGGAATATTCACATACCAGTGAATCAGCAAGGCTATTCATTATTTTATAATCTCGAGGAAACTTTTTGCTTGCCTCGCGTAGAAGCGCGGTACGCTCCGCCCGCTTTCCTTGACAGCCCAACTCAGCGGCGTCATTTAGATATTTTTTTATTTTCTCGTTATTCTTTTCGACATCAATTCCAAGCAGAACATCAGACGAAACATCAAAAATATGACAGAGCGCGGGTAGTTGCGAAATGTCAGGAGCGGTGCGACCGCACTCCCACTGTGAAATTGCGCGCGATGTGATGCCCAGATATTCGGCAAGCTGTTCTTGCGTGATATTTTTCTCGCGGCGCAAACGCTTAATTGTAGAACCAACAGACATTTTTTGCCCTCCTCAAAGTATTCAAAAGTGTTTTTGTGATTTTATTATATCGGATTTCAAAAAATATTCCACGAAGTGTTTGTTGATGGAAAGTATAGTGACACTTTGTTTTTCAAATGTATTGTATCATAAACAATTAAATATATCAAGTTGTATTTTCCGATTTTTCGACGCTTTGCGTCCGGGACAAGCATAGTGCGTGGATGTCTAAAGCTAAGCAGGTTAAAACCGCGCCGCAATTTCGGCTTGGCACTTCACATCGAACGGCAGAGCCGATCGATTTTGCGGGATTTCACGAGATAATGCGAGGATTTGAGAGATTTTGAAAAAAGTCATTTGTGTCACTTTCAGAACCATGGCACTGAAAGCAAAAAGAAAAGAGCGGAGTTGCGCGACCTCGCTCTTTAAATACTAATATAGCCTATACTCACAGAAAAAAACAAATCCGAACCGATTTCGACCTGCGAAATAGTTCGGATTTGTTTTATCTGGTGACCCCTGGGGGAATCGAACCCCCGTTTTCGCCGTGAGAGGGCGATGTCTTAGCCGCTTGACCAAAGGGCCATATTGCTTAGCGGATGTTATTATAGCATAATTTAAGTGAAAAATCAAGTCTTTTTTCACATTTTTTCAAATATTTTTTTGACAGGGCAAAAAGTAAAGCCGACTGAGAGCTCAGCCGGCTTTACTTTGCTTATCTGTAGATATTTTCGAGTCCGAATTCTCGGAAATATTCGTCCACATCGACAACGGTATCCGTATGTCTTGCCTTTTCTGCGGCGAAAACTATGAGATGATTTGCCGCGGAAACCGATATATCGGCAACGGAACAGCCATTGTAGATTCCGTTGAAATATTCATAGAGATCGGCTATCATGCCCTGGTCGCCGCCGCCGTGACCGCCGAGAATCGATTCATCCGTTTCGACAACGGGAACCTCGCTCCAGCTCTTTGTGGCAAAGCTGAATACTCTTATCGCGGTGTCGTTTGCCTCGGCTACAAGCTCGCCTTCTGTTCCGAAGAGATGAATGGCTCTGCCGCCGCCGTTGAATGGATTCATCGTGAAGCTTGCCGTCACATTGCCTTCGAAAAGCATATCGACTACCTGATGGTCGACAACATCGTTATTGGCATGGAAAACACAGAGACCGTAATCCGTGGTTTTCAGTGCTTCCATGACCTCTTCGTCGGTGGGATATGTTGTCTTTGAAATCTTATTTGCCGCGGCACGGCGGAACCAAAGATTTTTCTTATCATCATAATAGAGTTTGATACAGTTGTAGGGGCAGGTATCGGCGATGGGGCAACCGCCGTCGGCGCATCTTACGGGTGCGCCCTCGGGTGCATTTTCACTTTTGAAATATGTGAGATCGCCGAAAGAGGAGACTTTTTTGCAGGTTTTGCCGAGCAGCCACTGGATGATATCTATATCATGGCAACTCTTTGCGAGAAGCATTGGCGTGGATTCCTTTTCACTGTGCCAGTTTCCGCGGACATAGCTGTGGCTGTAATGAATATTCTGCACTCTCTCGAGCGCTATCACGGACATTATTTCGCCGATCGCGCCGCTGTCCACGATATCCTTTACCTTTTTATAGAAAGGAGTATAGCGGAGGACATGGCAGACTATGACTCTGGCGCCTTTTTTATGTGCCGCTTTGGCGATATCCGAAATTTCTTCCACCGTCTGTGCGATGGGCTTCTCGAGAAGCAGGTCGTAACCGAGCTCGATAGCCTTCATTGCGGGTTTATAGTGCATATCGTCGAGAGTCGAGATTATGGCGATATCCGCAAATTTCGGGCGGTCGAGAATTTCTTCCCATGAACGATAGCTGTTTTCCTCCGGTATTCCGAAGGAGCGGATGAAAACATCGCGTGCGGCATCTATCGGGTCGGCAACGCCGACAAGCTCAAATTTATCGGGATGTTCGCTCATAATGTTGAAATAGCCTCTGCCTCTGCCGCCGGCACCTATGCATATAACTTTTAATTTTTTCATAAAAAAATCCCCTCCGCATTTTATGCATTGTTAAGTGCAGTATAACATATCGATGCACGCAAGTCAAGCGATGACGGGGTTTATTCATAAAACTTTTTCTTTTTGCATATATATTAGCAACAAGAAAGAAGGGCGGACTCTGATATGCAAAAATCAAATATACATAATGAAAAATCCGGCATGCTGCTCCCTATTGCAAAGGCGCTGGGAATAGCTGTTGCCGCGGGGATAGTGCTTGCCGCGATATTCTGCTTTGTCGCATTGCGCTTTGACGACCCGGAAAAGGTATCGGTGATATTCGCATATATCGCGCTTGCCGCCGTAGCATTCGGCGGAGGATATCTCGCATCGAAAATGTACGGGGAAAAGGGCGTGCTCTGCGGGCTTATCCTCGGGCTGTCGCTTGCGGCACTGATGATACTGCTTTGCTTTGCCTTTTCCCTGCCTGTTTCGCCGCTTGCCTATGCGATAAGTACCGCATGCGCGGTGGGGCTTGCCATGCTCGGCGGCAAATGCGCGGAAAAAGGCTCGGGCAAAAGAAAAAGACCGAAGAAAAGAAGATAATATACAAATGTATAAATAAATAATACATCTGTATAAAATACAAAAGCAAAAAGCGGAGCCGAAATCGGCTCCGCTTTTTGCGGCGGATTTGCGCTCTTCCGGTAAAAACGGGAGAAACGCTCGCCTATTGTATTTTTCCGCTGTCTCGGCGATGTATTTTTCCGCCGAATGAAAAAAGTTTTTGCTTTCGGTATAGACAAGGCGGGAAAGTTATGATAAAATAAAGCGGAATTGATATTTTTACGGAGGTTCAATATGTCCGAATATACAAACAGAATAAGCGACGGGGCTTTTGTCCCCGCTTCGCCGATAACAAGCAGATTCGTTTCCCCGTGGGATACGAGCGGTTGGTACAGCGTGGAGCCGGATTTTGCGGTCGGCGCCAAAATCTATTCAAACTGCGATGCGCGAGTGAAATCCGCTCCGGAGGTGCTTTTCGGCGCGGATTACATACGCACCTTCAACTCCGCCGCCGACGGGTTTGATGACAAGCAGGAGGTTGATTTCTATACCGAGCGCGAGTGCGATATCTATGTCGCGATAAACGAAAATATCCCCACGCCCGTGTGCCTTGCGGATTTTGCCCGCGCCGAGGGAGAAATAACGCTTGAGAGCGGCGCCGTATATGTGCTTTACAGAAAGAAATACGCGAAAGGCGCGCTTGTTCATATCGACGGCTTCGCGGGAGAGGGATATGACCATTTCTTCGTGCTTGCCGTTCCTGCTGAGGGCGAGGAAAAGAAGCCCCTGCCGGAAACGCCCGCCTGCGGTGCTTTTCCGCCCGCATATATTCCGCGCGAATACCGCCGTTATTACAGCGAGGTTTTCAATGAGGGTATGCCCGAGGGGATTGAAACCGTCGGAGAGGTTACGCTCAGGGAGCGTGCGGACGACCCGCGCGACAAGTATGCGGCGGTGTCAAAGGGCTGCATCATCTGCGAAATGCCCGATTTCGGTCGCCGTGTTGTGATAAGCGCGAAGATTACCCCCGCCGAGAAAAACGGCAAATATATGACATGCGCCGTCTATGGCAAAAGCGGCGTCATTGCCTGCATAGTCTTTGATATGGGTGAAATATACGCGGCTTCCCGCGAGGAATCGGTCAGAATAGGCGATTTCGAGGCGGGCGAGGACTACAGCGTAAAGCTCGTTTTCGATAGAGACGCGGCTGCTTTTGACGCATGGCTCGGTTGCCGCCGCGCCGCTGCGGCTCTGCCCGTTTCCGAGACCGACGCGCGCGGCGTGAAGTTCATCGCGCATATAGGCGAGCTCGGCGTGGACAATCTGCTCATAGAGGACGATACGGAAATCTATGCCGTAAACGAGGATTTCGCCGAGGAGAGCGGTTTTGTTACGGCTTGCGAAAATGCCAAGGCGGAAATCGAGGCTTATCCTTTCGCCGCGGACAAGAGTCTGACGCTCTCGGCAAATAACGGCGGCAGCGCTTCGCTTGCGTATGCTTTCCCCGCGATTGCGGGCATTCTCACCGTTGAAACAAAGGTGAAAGTGATGGGCGAGGGCTTCGCACTCGCGCCCGAGATAACGGATGAAAAGGGAAATGTCGCTCTTCGCATAGCACTCTATAAAAACAATCTCTACGCCACAAACGGCGACAAATGGGAGCGCATTTACGGCGGGCTCAACGAATGGATGTACTATCCATGCGCAAACTGGACAAATCTGAAGATAACGCTCGACACTGTCCGCGGAGTTTATACGCTGATGGCGGACGGTGCCGTGCGCGCCAAGGATTTCGCTTTTGCTTCAAGGATTGATTCTGCCTGCCGCCTCGCTTATTCCTGCGAGGACAAGCTCTGTATCAACCGCATAAGAATATATGACGCGCCGGATTTCTGCCGTATTGCGCCGACAGGCAAAATCTTCGATGTGCGCGACTACGGCGCTGTCGGCGACGGGAAAACGCTCGATACCGCCGCTATCCAGAAAGCCGTTTATGCGGCGGAATATACGGGCGGCACGGTCTATATCGGCTCGGGCACATATCTTTCCGGTCAGATAGAAATGAGAAGCGACATGACGCTTTTCGTTGACCGCGACGCGACGCTCCTCGGAACGCAGGACCATGGTGAATATCCGCTCCGCGAGCCGGGAACGAGCCTTTGCGCGGTGCGTCAGCTCGGCAGAGGACTTATTTACGGCGAAAACATAAAGAACATCCGTATCACGGGCGGCGGTATGCTCGACGGAAACGGGCTCTACCGCTTCAAGATGAATGACCCCGTGAGCGACAGACGCGCACTCGATGCCCGCCCCGATATTGTTTACATCACATATTCCAAGGATATCACGATAGAAAATATCAACTTCAAAAACAGTGCTTTCTGGACAGTTGTTCCGCTTTCTTCGGGCAATATCGTGATGCACCATCTGAATCTCGACTGCATGAATACGCCGAACCGCGACGGCATAGACCCTGTGGACTGCCATGACATGACGATATATTCCTGCAACATAATGGCAGGCGATGACGGTCTCTGCTTCAAGAGCTCCGACCCTGTCGGCTGCTACAATATCGATGTATGGGATATGATGATTCAGAGCCTTGCTTCGGGTATCAAATTCGGCACGGATACCTATTATTGTCTGAAAAATGCACATATTTCCGACTGCGCGATAAAGAATGTAAACCGTTGCGGCATTTCACTCGAAACTGTGGACGGCGCAGAGGTTGAGAATGTCACATTCGAGCGGATAGACATGACGGATGTCGGCGCGCCTGTATATATCACCGTCGGCGCGAGAAACAGACTGCCGCGCGGCGGTGCGCCCGTCCGCAAAAGCGGCATAAAGAATGTCACCTTCCGCGATATGCGCTTTGACCGCGCCTATCCTTTCAGCTATACAAAGAATATCCGCGAGGTCATGGCTGTCGGTCAGTCTCCCGAACAGATAATGGAAAATATCCTCTTTGAAAACTGCGATTTCACTCTCGCGGGAGGCTTCTCCGAGATTCCGGAGTGCCCGCGTCCGATAGATAACCGCTATCCCGAATATGACAGGCACGGACTGAGCGCAGGTCACGGCTTCACCGTGCGCTATGCGAAGAATTTCGCGTTGGAAAATGTGAATATCGCGCTTGAGGCACCCGATGTGCGCCCGCTTATTGCATATTTCGATTGCGAGGAAAAATGAATCGCGCGGAAGAAGGATTTAAAATGCTTGCAAATTTTCATACGCATACAAAGCGCTGTAACCACGCTGTGGGCAATGACAGGGAATATGTCATCGCCGCAATAAAGGCGGGCTTGACAGCGCTCGGATTCTCCGACCATTCGCCGCAGGGGTTTGAGGGCGGCTACTATTCGAATTTCCGAATGAAGCCCGAGGAGCAGAGCGACTATATCGAGTCGATTTCCGCTCTGCGCGAGGAATTTCGCGATTATATACATTTGTATATCGGTTATGAAACAGAATATTATCCTGATATTTTCGGTAAGACATATGATATGCTTTCATCTATGCCCTATGACTATATGATACTCGGTCAGCACGCGCTCGATAACGAGAGGGACGCGCATTTCTGCTTTACCGAAACAGATGATGCCGCCCTGCTCGAAAAATATGTTTCACAGGTATGTGAAGGAATACGCACGGGAAAATATTTCTATCTGGCACATCCCGATGTTTTCAGATTTTCCGGCGACGAGGATGTGTACGAGGAGCAGATGACGCGCCTGTGCCGCGAGGCAAACCGCTATGACATGCCGCTCGAGATAAACGGGCTGGGACTGCGCGAGGGCAGGTATTATCCGTCGGAGAGCTTTTTTCGCATAGCCGCGCGCGAAGGCTCAAAAGCCATCTTCGGCTGTGACGCGCACAGTCCCGATACGGTGGGACTTGCCGATAATTACGATGAGGCGCGCCGTCTTGCCGACAGGTGCGGCATAGAACTCATTGAGACTGCAGTCCCCGTGAAATTCCGCGAAAGAATAAAACAGAAATAAATGAAAGCTGCAAACCCCCGGGAGCCACTCTCGGGGGTTTGCGCGCTGATGCCCGAAAAAAGAAACATAATGTAACTTTTCTTTTCTCGCGC
>CAJKRH010000058.1 GCA_905202255.1 uncultured Ruminococcus sp. | reverse complement strand
TTTTTGAGTTTCCGGAGTTTTATCATATTCACGAGTGTCAGCGGTTCATTACTCCCGCCTGCCATTGCCGTCGGAGGGTGCTTCGAGCCGTCTTTCGAGAAAAGAACGAATCCACAGTTGTGTATAGGAATGCAGATCATCGAGCTGTACATTTGACAGTCCGCGACAATATCTGACATATTCGCAGAGCAATCCGTTTACAAAAACGGAAATATCAAGTGACAGATATTCCTTGTTTTTTATGCGTTTGTCACGGTTGCAAAGCTCCAGAAATTTATTTGTCGCTATAGTGGTCAGCTTTTTTGCCGTGAAGAGAAAGTCATTTGAGCGGCAGAGCAACTTGTAGTTTTCATCACTTTCGCTGATATACTGGAAAAATATTTCCGCAAATTTCTCGGCGCTCTCGGCTTCAAGCAACTTGGTATTGCTGAAAAAACGGTCTATAAGCTCGTTTTCATAGTCCTGTGCGATACTGTATGTGTCATCGTAATGCGAATAGAAGGTACTGCGGCTTATATCCGCCCTCCTGCATAGCTCGCTTACCGAAATGCGCGAAATTTCCTTATATTCCGATAGCATTTCGGCGAACACACTTTTGATGATGCGCTTTGTTTTGATTGATGACCTGTTGAGATTTTTGACTTTCATTATATTTTCCTTTACAATTTTATAGACAGTGTACATATTTTGACACTGACCATGATTTTGCTCTTTCATTTTGTCTGCAAGCTTATTATAATACAACAGTGTTGAGATGTCAACAGTGTTTAAAAAATAAAACAGGAGGAAACATATGCACACGATAGAAGTGGAGCATCTGACAAAGGATTACGGCTCCGGTCGCGGCGTATTTGATGTCAGCATAGCTGTAGACAAAGGCGAAGTTTTCGGCTTTCTCGGACCGAACGGCGCAGGCAAATCGACGACCATCCGTCATCTGATGGGCTTTTCGAAGCCGCAGAGCGGAAGCACAAAAATCGAAGGTATGGAAACCTTCTCTCACTATTCGCAGGTGCTGAACCGCGTAGGCTATATCCCGGGCGAGATTGCGCTGCCTGCAGGACTTACGGGATGGGAATTTATAAGAATGATGCAGGACCTGCAAAAGATTCATAATGAAGAGCGGCTCGAAGCCATGCGAAATCTTTTTGAACTGGACGATGAGGCTCTCCGCGGAGATACGAAGCGCATGAGTCTGGGCGTCAAGAGAAAGCTGGCGGTTGTGGCGGCGTTCATGTCCGACCCGGATGTGCTGATTCTGGATGAACCGACGAGCGGACTTGACCCTGTAATGCAGGAGAATTTCATTCGTTTCATTCATGAGGAAAAGAAACGCGGCAAAACGATTCTTCTCTCCAGCCATATTTTCTCGGAGATAGATTCAACCTGCGACCGCATCGCCATCATCAAGGACGGGCACATCGTATCGCAGTTTGTGGCGGACGATTTGCGCCATGCATCGCGCAAATATTATACCGTCACCTTTGCCGATGCGGCATCGAAAAATGATTTTCTGAAGAAAGCCGCATCGATGACTTCGTTCCGTCTGCTCAGCGAGGAAGAGAATGAGACATATCTCTCCGTCGAGGACAGCGACCTCAATGCGCTCATCGCATTGCTTGCGGCGGCGCACACGGTCACATTCAGCAACAGACGCGAGACGCTGGAGGATTACTTCCTTAAATTCTATAAGGAAGAAAAGAATTTCGGAGGTGCTTTGAAATGAGCGTAATCGAATGCAGACAGCTGACAAAAGATTTCGGCGAGGGACGCGGCATTTTCGACATCGACCTTAATATCGAAAAAGGAGAGATGGTCGGCTTCGTCGGCACAAACGGAAGCGGCAAGACGACGACCATGAGAAATATACTGGGCTTCCTTAAGCCAAGCTCGGGTTATGTCGGCGTAAACGGGCTTTCCTCATGGGAGCACGCGAGCGAGATAGCGAAGAGCATAGGATATGTCCCCGGAGAGATAGCTTTCCCCGACCTGAAAACAGGTATTGATTTTCTGCGCTGTCAGGCGGAATTTCTCTCGCTTAAAGATATGAGCTACGCAAACGAGCTCATAGAGCGGCTTCAGCTCGACCCGCGCGCAAACCTCAAGAGGATGAGCAAGGGTATGAAGCAGAAAACGGCGCTCGTGGCGGCGCTCATGAACGATGCGCCGATTATTCTTCTCGACGAGCCGACAACGGGACTTGACCCGCTGATGCGAATAACATTCCTTGATATCATAAAGGAAGAGCACCGCAAGGGCAAGACGGTTTTCATGAGCAGTCACAGCTTCGAGGAGCTGGAGACAACCTGCGACCGCGTGGCACTGATAAGCGACGGACATATCGTCGATATATGCCGCATGAGCGATATCACAGACCGCCCCGTAAAGGAATTCAAGATAGAATTTCATACGGAAGCGGACTACAAGAGATTTCTCGGCGAGAGATATGAGGTTATCCGCCGCCAGCCGCAGTATAATCAGGCGACGATACGCATTTCCGCAAGCGAAACGGCGGCGCTTCTCGGCTCGCTCAAGGGCTATAATGTGAAGTTTATTTCGGAGTTGCCCTATACTCTGGAAATGCACTTCAAAAAAATATTATTTGATAAAAAGGAGAATGAAAGCAATGTTCAGTAAAGCTCTTTTCAAGCAATCCTGCAAGGCAAACGGAACCATGTGGGGCATCATAACCTTTGCGGTTTGCTTCATGCTTGCCTGCGTCATGCTGATTTCCGGCAGCGGAAGCATCGGCGAGGTCAAAAATTCGATTCAGGATACTATCATAACAAAGGAAATAGACGCGAGCCTCGAGGCGCGCGCGATAAACTATTATGCCGGAGCGACAGACGGTCTCTCTCATTTTGACAGTCTCTTCGCCGAAAATTCCAAGGATACGCTCTCATATCTGACATGGCTTTCCGCCATGCCGAGTCAGGCGGATTTCTCCGACCCCGCGCAGTATGCGGCTGCCGCAAAACAGTGGCAGAGCGCAAAGCCGACTATGAAAACGAAAGCGGGCGAGAGCCTTGAAAAAGCCGTCGGCGAATGGCAGGCAAAGAAGCCCGATGCCGCTTCGTTCACTTCAGTCGAAGCCTATGCCGCCGCTATGGGCGAATGGACAAAGGAAACGCCCATAGCGGCTGAAAACGCCGTTAAGATAGCATATTCCATGGCGGTTGAAGATTTGCAGGAGTATGTATACGCCAAGGCGCTCGCACTGAACCCCGCATATACGCGCGATTCCGACGAAGCGCAGGAAATGCTCGGTATTGTAATGTATACGCTCAATCCGAACGGTATGTTCAATGAGTCTTTCTATCTCAAGCATGAGAAAGAAGCGCCTGCGGACTACGATTATATGTCCGTTATCACGCATATTCAGGCGGGCGATGTCGATGCATACCTTGCTGGAAGCGAACGCATCGCATACCGCGCCGCACGCGCTGAGGATTGCTCCGCGATGTTCCTCGCAGGCAATATGACAGAGCCCTCCAATGTGGAAAAAATCGTTGAACAGCTCTCGTCTTTCGGCGTGACAATAGAGAAATACAATAGCTTCGGCTATACCTATGATTCCATCAAGCATCTCGCAAATACCACGGCTATCACATACGGAAACCGCCTCTCCTATGAACTTGAACTCCTCGCAGAGCGCCGCGAAAACGGTGAATTTGCCGATGATGCGGCATATGCAAAGGCGATAGAGGATAAGACAGCCGAGCTCGCATCCGATGTTTCGAGCAGCCTGCTTTCCGCTCTCCCGCAGGAGGTTTCCGATGCGCTCGAGGAAGTCGGAAAAGCCGACCTCTATACGCTGATAGTCGGTTCCATCTTCTATAAGCTTGCCGGTCTGCTTCTTCCTATCATCTATATGATAATGGCTTCCAATAACCTTATCGCAGGTCAGGTAGACAGCGGTTCCATGGCATATGTGCTTTCCACCTCCACAAAGCGCAGTACGGTCGTATTCACGCAGGCGATATATCTGATAGGCTCTCTGCTTGCCATGTTCGGACTGACGACGGCAACAGGCTGTGTATGTCTGTCGTTTGTCTCCGAGGATATCAAGCTGACCTACAGCAATCTTATCCTGCTCAATGTAGGCGCGTTCCTCGTTCTGTTTGCCCTCTCGGGACTCTGCTTCTTCACATCCTGCTGGTTTGACAGAAGCAAGCGCTCCATGGCTATCGGCGGCGGGCTCAGCATATTCGCTCTCGTTGCCGCTATGCTCGGACTTTTCGGCAGCCCTGTCATCCCCTCTGTTGTTCGTCTGGACAGCCTGAACTACTTCAACTATGCGACAATCATTTCGTTCTTTGATGTAATATCCATCATGGACGGCACAAGCACATTCATATGGAAATTCGCAGTCCTTGCCGCAATGGGACTTATCGGATATATAATCGGCTCGGTACGCTTTACAAAGAAAGACCTGCCGCTGTAAAAAGTAAAATAAAATAAAAAAGGAGAATAAAAATGTTTGAATTTTCAAAACTCTGCAAGGAATTCGAGGCGCTCACCGTTCTTGAGCGCGGCGTAATAATGACGGGAAAATCCGCCGAAATTTTCGCAAAGCTTCGTAAGCTTAATGTGCCCGGGGTAGACCCCGTGCAGACGCTTGCCGGATTTATTCTCGGCTCCGTGGTAGCGGACGGGCGCGTGAACGAGCAGGAATATCTCCTGATATATCCCGCACTTATTCATACATTCGGAGATGATTTCGACTTTGAGAGCATCAAGCAATCCTTTAAGGATGACCGCGACGGAAGAAATGCCGTCAAGGAATACACGCAGGAGATGCTTTCGCTCATCTCTCTTGCGGATGAGAGCCTGATTGAGGATGTTGTCATGATGTGCCTCTGCGTAGTGAGTGTGGACGGCAAGATTTCGCCGAGAGAACAGCGCTATATCCGCAAGCTCTGCAAAGCATAAGCAGTATCCGATTCGGCAGCCCCGCTTCTCGCCTGAGAAGCGGAGCTGCTGTGCTTTTTCCTTGACTTTTTGGAATGTTGTGGTATAATAAAAAAACAAAACACGGAAAAATCAGGTATTCGGAGGCAAATGATGATTTACAAAAACGGTTTCAGGGAATATTTTCTCATGGTGGTGCTTTTCGGTGTGCCGATGGGCGCTCTCATCGGGCTTATGAAAATGAGCGTCGCGGTCGGGCTTATTGCGGGAGTGCTCTCCGGAGCCGTCTTTATGCTTCTGATGCTTTTGTTTGTGAAGGTTCAGGAAAAGAACTACGCGAAAATGCGCGCGGAACTGTCAAAGCAGAGAAAAATCATCTGCGACGGCGCAGCAACGATACAGGGTACGGGCGGCTGGATGTTTTTCACGGAGCAGGGCTTGGAGTTTTATCCGCATAGGTTCAACACATCAACAGAAGAAATGTTTATCCCGACGGATATGATAACCGATGTGAAAACGCGGAAAAATCAGCTTGTCGTGACTACGGAAAACGGCTTGACATTTGCAATCGTCGTAGCACGCGTAAAGGAATGGAAAAAGCAGATAGATACCGCGCTGACGGCGGAAAAATGAGGGGAAATAATGAAAGACGATAAGACATGGGAGAAAATGTACGAGGCGGCGACCGCCGTGCAGAACGGGAGAAAAATTTCCGACTATATAGATGCCGGAGGGGTGGCGGCGGCAATTCTCTCGGAGAGCGGGAAAATCTATACGGGAGTCTGCGTTGATACTGCATGCACTCTCGGCATATGCGCGGAGAGAAATGCAATCTTTCATATGCTGACCTGCGGCGAGAACCGCATAAGCAGAGTGCTTACCGTGATGCCTGACGGAAAAACCGGTGCGCCATGCGGAGCCTGCCGCGAGCTGATGGTTCAGTTGATGCCGAAAGATTACGGCAAAACAGAAATAATGCTCGATTATGAGAGCGGGCGCACGGTGACGCTCGGAGAGCTTACACCGGAATGGTGGACAAAATAATGAAGCGGGCATGTTTTTGACCCGACACAGATAAAACAGCAGGAAATCCTCGGATTTCCTGCTGCCAGAGTGTTGAAAAAGCATTTTTTACTTTAAAAACAGATAAAAGCATTTTTTTTGCATAGCCTTCTCCTGCGGGAGAAGGGGGACCGCGATAGCGGTGGATGAGGAGTAAAATTGAAATTTTGACGCAAATATTGTTATAAACTGTTTATAGACACCTCATCCGTCAGCCTACGGCTGCCACCTTCCCCCACTGGGGAAGGCTTTCTTTTTTTGTCGATTTTGCGCATCACCAATACTGATTTCTGAATTTAGTTTTTTTGACAGACTGACAGCAGAAAATCCTCGGATTTCCTGCTGTTTTATATTTACCTTTTTACATTGCGGCAAAGGAGATTTTATCCCTCGGAATCTCGACGGTTTTTCCCGCGAGATAACCGAGAACTCCGCTTTCCTTTGTGAATATCAGCTTATATGAGCAGAGCGCCTGTCTGTAGATGCCTTTTTCGCGGTCGCTTTTGTTTACGGCATATTTCCCGTCGCCCACGAGCGGATGACCTATGCTTGCCATATGCGCTCTTATCTGATGTGTGCGCCCCGTGACAAGCTCGACTTCAAGCAGAGCTTCATCGCCAAAAGTGGCAAGCGTGCGGTATTTTGTAATGATTTTCTTTGCGTCGCCGAGCTTTGCGGGCGGCTTTTTCTTATAGACGCGGACGATATTTTCATCGCCGTTTTTGATGAGATAGCTCTCGAGCGTCGCTTCCTTTTCGTGCGGGATTCCGCGCACGCGGCAGAGATAAAATTTCTTTATATCGCGGTTGCGTATCTGGTCGCCCAGCTCGCGCAGAGCCTCTGCGGTCTTTGCCGCTATCACAAGCCCCTCTGTATTTCTGTCTATCCTGTTGCAGAGAGCAGGGGAGAATGAACGCTCGCCATCGGGATTATATTCGCCTTTTTGCCAGAGATAAGCCTTTATCTGCTCGATAAGCGTATTCTGCTCGCCTGCCTCGTCGCTGTGGCAAAGAAGCCCGACGGGCTTATTGCAGATGAGTATATTCTCATCCTCATATGCCACATCAAAGCGCGGGCGCAGGCTCTTGAAAAGATCTTTTTTCTCGCCTGTCACGAGAAATTCCTCGCTTACAAAAAGCTGGAGCGTATCGCCTTCCTCGAGGATATCCGATATCTCGGCGCGCTTTCTGTTACGCTTTATTTTCTTTGTCCGAATGAATTTATACATCATGGATTTCGGCATATTCGGAAAAGCCTTTGCTATGAATTTGTCAAGGCGCTGTCCTGCGTCGTTTTTATTTATCGTGACAATCTGCATATTTCCCTCACTCGGCTTTGCATATCAGCCTGTCGTTTTTGATTTCCGCGGCATATACGCGCACCTCTTTGCCGCGAAGGTCATCCCCCTCAAGCTCGGCTTCGAGCATATGCTCGGTATGACCGCGGTTTATGCCGTTTTCATATGTTTCGAAAAGCACCGTGCCGCGATAATCGCGATTAGCCTCATAGACGGCATCGGCGAGCACCGATCCCAGCTCCGCAAGCTCGCTTGCGCGGCGTGTTTTGATATTCTCGGGCACCTGCTCGGGCATACTCGCCGCTTCCGTTCCTTTGCGCGGAGAAAAAGGGAAGATGTGCATATGCAGAAAGCCCGCGCGGCGCGCAAATTCCTCTGTCTCGGCGAAATCCTCCTCTGTCTCGCCGGAGAAACCTACGATGATATCGCAGGTGAAAGTAGCAGCGGGGATTTTTTCCTTAATATAATTTATCGCGTTCATCGCCATGTCGGCGTTGTACCTGCGGCGCATGGCGGCGAGCACCTTGCTGCTTCCGCTCTGGAGCGAAAGATGGAAAGACGGCATGAATTTTTCGCAAGCCGCGAGCGTGTCGACAAGCGCGGGCTTGAGCACGGAGGGCTCGAGCGAGCCGAGACGGATGCGGTGCACACCGTCGATTTCGGCTATTTTCAGAATAAGCTCGGAAAGCCCGATGCCGTCGAGATCCTTGCCGTATGATGCGGTTTCTATGCCCGTCAGCACAACCTCACTGTAGCCCGCCGAAACAAGTCCGCGAATTTCCTCGCAGATATCCTCGGGCAGGCGGGAAACGACCCCGCCGCGTGCGTCTTTTATTATGCAGTAGGCGCATTTATTGTCGCATCCGTCCTCGATTTTGACGAAAGCGCGGGCGTTTTCCGTATGATAGATGCGCATGTTTTCGATAGGCGTATTTCCGAGTTCCGCTATCTCTATGCGGTTATCGGCGGCAGAGAGCGAAACGAAATCCGCGGCATATTTTGCCGCGCGGAGCTTGTTTCTGTTGCCGAGGACGAGACGCACGCCGTCTATTTTTGCAGCGTCCGCCGCCGCTATCTGCGAATAGCAACCCATGACGATGACGGCGGCATAGGGATTTTGCTTTGCCGCATGGCGGATAAATTTGCGCGATTTCTTTTCGCTTTCCGCCGTAACGGCACAGGTATTTATTATATAAACATCGCAGTCCGCGTCATTTTCGGCTATTTCAAAGCCGTATTTTTCAAGCTCTGCCGCCACAGCCGCAGATTCATACTGATTTACGCGGCAACCGAGCGTATATATATATGCGCGGGGCTTCATTTTTGCATTATTCAAGTTTTCTGTCCTCCGCAGTGGGAAAATTGTATTACTTTATTATTTTACAGCAAAAAAGTGCTTTTTTCAACAGTTTGTGCGAAATTCGGTATAGATTTTTCTCTTTTGCGGAAAATATGCAAAAAGGAGATGAGCGCATGAATTTCGGAAAAGGAAAGAGCGATATACTTTTTTCGCTTATCTGCATCTGGGCAATAATATTTTTCTCGGCGGCTTTTACGGCAATAGGCGCGGCGGCATCGCACAGCGAATGGGTGCTTACCCATGCGGAAACGGAGCAGGAGAGCGTCGCCGCGGAATCGGAGGATGAAGCCGTGGAAGCGAACGGCGATATTGAGATAAGAGCGGAAAAGGCGGACGATGCGGATGTAAACGGCATTCGCGCGATAATTTCCGCTTCGGTCGTCGCCGTTATTTCGGGTGCCGTGACAGCTTTCGCTTTGCGCAGGCACAGCACAAAAGAGTAGCGGGCGTGCGGATTTTCGCGGAAATCACGGGAGAAATTTATGTTTTTTCACAAAAATGTGAAAAAAAACATATAATTAACCGAGGTGATGAAAATGGATACGGAAATCCGCCGCAGAAAGCCGAAGAAAAAGCACAAGGCGATATTTATAGCAACAGCCGTCATCGCGGCTGTTATTCTCATAGCCTCATATCTCGATAATAAGCTCGACCCGCTTGTCGCCATGATGGCGGAGGTTCAGGCGAAAAACAAGGTGAGCGAAATGATAAATGCTTCTACGGAGCGCGCGCTTCTTGAATCGGGATATACATATGACAGCCTTGTGAATATCCGATATGACAGCGCGGGCAGGATAACCTCAATTTCCGCCGATTCGCTCAAAATGACCCGCCTGCGCACGAAGATAACGGAATACATAATAAGCGATTTCAAAGATTTCGGCGGGTTTACGATAGAAATTTCCGTTGGCAATGTGATGGATGACGAAATAATCTTCGGCAGACTTCCCGATATGCGCATACCCGCCTCGATTGACCCTGCCGCCGCCGTGACAAGCACGCTGGAGAGCGCTTTTGAAGCGGCGGGGATAAATCAGACTCTGCACAGAATCTATGCCGATATAAAGGTGGATGTCTGCGTGCTGACGCTGATATCGAATTTCAATATAGAGATAAACGCGAAAGTGGCTCTCGCCGAAACAGTGATAGTGGGCGATATCCCGAAGGTGTATTGGGGGAATTGACCAATGCACACAGTGCGTTGGTCGGCGTCGCCGAGACAGGGGGAATTAACACATATGCGAAGCATGTGTGTTGGCTATACTTAGATTTTATATTGTAGGGGGTCGGCGCCTCGACGACCCGCGAAGAAACATAAAGAAACTTTTCTTTTTATCGCGCTTTTCACTGACGAAAAGCGCGGCAAAAGTCATTTAAGAGGGCTT
>CAJKRH010000057.1 GCA_905202255.1 uncultured Ruminococcus sp. | reverse complement strand
GCAGATTCGTGCACGCATTGTCTGCACGCCCGCTGAAAAAAGAGGGGCGGGCGTGGGTGGAGTAAGTGCGCCGAGATGCGGGGATGATCATTTAAAAAAATATCAACTGCAAAAAGGCATGAAATCCGTCGGATTTCATGCCTTGGTTAAAATTCCGTTTTATCTTCTGCGGATGAACGCCGCGATGATGCTTTCGATTCCGAAAAGAATCAAATACGCGGCTACAAAATAGCTGATGATTTTTATCGTCAGGAAAGAAATCGACGGGCTGAATATCATCACAAATCCGAGAATCAGACCGAGAATATTGAGTATCAGCGAAAAGAAATAATAAAATCTGTTTCCGTAAAGATGAATGAATTCCGTTCTGACAAGTCCCGCGATGCAGTGTGCAATAAACCAAAGCGGGAGCAGGACAGTCAGTGCCCACTTGCCGATATTCGGATTTGCAATCAGCATCACGCCGCACATGACGCTGAGAATCCCCGAGATAAGCGACAGTATTGGTCCGAATCCCGTGAAGCGCGACATTCTGACATAAATCACAATATCTTCGATACCCATTGCAATGGCAATGATTCCGTAAATTACGACAGCACCTGTCAGCATACTTTCGGGGCGGGCAAAGGTAAAGATGCCGAGCAGAATCAGAAGCAGACCGACGACGAGCTCGCTCCAGCCGAAATTATATCTTCTTTTCATATTGCGCTCGCATCCTTTCTGCCGAGAATAGTCATAAATTCACTGCCTGTGATGGTTTCTTTTTCGTAGAGATAGCTTGCCAGTTCATCGAGTTTTTGGCGGTTGTCGGCAAGAAGCCTGCGGGCTTTTTCGTGCTGTGCTTTGATTGTTTCGATTACTTTTTTGTCAATTTCCTTCTGCATATCCGCGGAGCAGGCAAGAGCCGCATCACCGCCGAGATATTGATTGTTTACCGTTTCCATGGCTACCATATCAAATTCATCCGTCATGCCGTAGCGCGTGATCATTGCACGGGCAAGCTTGGTTGCCTGCTCGATATCGTTTGATGCACCTGTGGTAATCTGACCGAATACGAGTTCTTCTGCCGCGCGACCGCCTGTCAGCGTGGCAAGCTTGTTTTCAAGCTCTTCTTTTGTCATCAGAACCTTATCATTCTGCTCGACCTGCATTGTATAGCCAAGCGCACCCGAGGTGCGGGGAATTATCGTGATTTTCTGCACGGGAGCGGAATCCGTCTGCATGGCGGCAACAAGCGCATGCCCTATCTCATGATAGGCGACGACTTTCTTTTCGGCATCTGTCATGATGGCGTTTTTCTTCTGATATCCCGCGATAACGACTTCGATGCTTTCTTCAAGGTCTGCCTGCTCCACAACGGAACGACCGCTGCGCACGGCGCGGAGAGCCGCTTCATTGATGATATTTGCAAGCTCGGCGCCCGATGTTCCCGATGCCATGCGGGCAATCGTATGAAAATCCACATTCGGTGCCGTCTTGATTTTCTTTGCATGAACCTTGAGTATCGCCTCACGACCTGCGAGGTCGGGAAGCTCTACGGGAACTCTGCGGTCAAATCGACCGGGACGCGTCAGCGCAGGGTCGAGCGACTCGGGGCGGTTTGTAGCCGCAAGAATGATGACGCCGTTGTTTCCGTCAAAGCCGTCCATTTCTGTCAGCAGCTGATTGAGCGTCTGCTCGCGCTCATCGTTTCCGCCAAACTGTCCGTCGCGCTTTTTGCCGATGGCATCGATCTCATCTATAAATACGATGCAGGGCGCTTTTTCTTTAGCCTGCGCGAAAAGGTCACGCACCTTTGATGCGCCCATGCCGACAAACATTTCTACAAATTCGGAGCCTGACATGGAGAAGAAAGGTACGCCTGCCTCACCCGCAACAGCCTTGGCAAGCATTGTTTTACCTGTTCCGGGAGGGCCTACAAGAAGAACGCCTTTCGGCATGGATGCGCCGATATCGGAATATTTCTTCGGATTATGCAGATAATCAACTATTTCCGCGAGATTTTCCTTGGCTTCATCTTCGCCTGCAACATCTGAAAAACGGATGCCGTCGGTGGACGGAACATAAACCTTGGCATTGCTTTTGCCCATGCCGAATGCCATCGCATTGGGACCGCCTGCCTGAGACATCATTTTCTTTGCCAGATATTGTCCCAGAATAGCAAAAATCAGGATAGGCATGATAAATGTGAGGAAAAAGCTGAGCAGGGGCGACATTTCCTTTTGTATATTGCGCGCGAAGGTAGCGCCGGAGGTATAGAGACGCTCTGTCAGCGTCGGGTCGTCCATTATACCTGTTTTATAAATCTGCTCATTATTTTTGTCTGTGAAGTAGATTTCGGAATCATCGACTTCGACCTTGCCGATGTTTTTCTCCTCTATCATTTTCATGAATGTGCCGTAATCGACTTCTTTTACTTTCGCATTTGCAATCATAGGTGATATAATCATATTGAATGCAAGGATGATGAGCAACACTATGCCGTAATAATAGATAAGCGGTTTTTTCGGGGTTTTGACTTCTTTCATACTAAAATCGACTCCTTTTTTTGAAAAATACTTGCTTGTAAAGCAATTATTTCTGTCTGTATTTTATCATAAACCCATGTATTTTTCAATAGCTGCGAGGAAGAATTTTGACACTGTACGGTTTTTTGTAAGGAAAATGCGGAAGAAAAGCTTTTCGGCGCGACAGCGATTCTTTATATCGCCTTAAGCAGCGCTTAAATTTTTAAGCAGGAATTGATTTGAGACTCAATTTCAATGAAAAACGGCTCTTTTCATGTACGATTTCCACTTGACAATCGCCCTCTTTTGTGATATATTGTAGCTGTAAAATCAGTGTGGATTTTTCTGAGAGGGAAACTCATTTTCGCCATGCACCAAAAGCGGTGTGTGGCTTTTTTTATGGAGGGATGATATGAAGCAGACAGGGTTTATTCAGAGGGAGCAGGGCAGAGCGGGAAAAGAGCCGCGAAAAAAGCTATGCATTTCATCGGAGGTCACATATGCGCTTGCTATTATTCTCTTGGCGCTTGCCGTGGCGATGCTGACGGCGGCGGATTTCGGGATTTCCATGGTTGTGGCTCCCGCCTATTTGCTCAGCCTGAAAGTCGGAGTCATCACATTCGGGCAGGCGGAATATATTATTCAGGCAGGTGTGTTTATTCTGCTGTGCCTTGTGATAAGAAAGTTCAAGCCGATATACCTCATGTCGTTTGTGACATGTCTTGTTTACGGCGCGGTGCTCGACCTGTGGCGGATGCTTCCTTGCTTTAATCCGTCCGTGACGGAGCCGGGCAGCATGGCGTTGTGGCTTCGGATTTTAATGTTTATCGTCGGCGTTTTGCTGACATCGTTTTCCGTCGCGCTGTTTTTCAAAACCTATCTTTATCCGCAGGTCTATGATTTCTTTGTGAAAGCCGTTTCTTTTCGCTACGGAATCAGCCTGCCGGCTTTCAAAACAGGTGTTGATATCACTCTGCTCCTTGTTAGCGTGGTGATGACATTCTGCTTTTTCGGAGGGTTCGAGGGACTGAACTGGGGAACGCTTGTCATGGCGGTTCTGAACGGCTCGATAATAGGATTTTTCTCGAAAAAGCTTGACGGCAGATTTGTATTCCGTCCGCATTTCGGAAAATTTGCCGCGCATTTTGAACTGACGGGAAAATCAGACGAAAAGGACAAATCCGAATAAAGGGAGCAGAGGTTTTACCCGATATAACTTAAATAATTCGGCGCCGAGGCTGTCATATGACCGCTCTCGGCGCCGGATTTATTCAGGGATTTATATTTTTCCCCTCGACGCAGAATACACCGTTTGTCAAAGGCTTTTCGCAGTCGGGCTTGCATAAAACCCCGCGACGAATCAATTCATCGGTAACATAGCCGATAATCTGATGGAGATAATAATTTACCCATTGATTTATCTGGCTGTGCAGATGCTTCGGCACAAAACTCTCGAAATTTTTGCGGACGCTTCCGACCCAATCGGTAAGAAGCTCATTTATCTTTTCATCCGTCATATCAAACAGCGAAATAAATTTTGCGAACTGTTCTTTTGTGAAATAAGGGATATTAAGATAAAGATTGCCATCGGAGAGTGTGAGTAAATTGTTTTTAACGAAATGCGCGGCGTCCTCATCGGAAAGAGCATCTTTGGATATCAGACCGTTTGTCATGCTCCTTATAACGCCGAGCTCAAGCATACGGCGTATTCCGTTGTTGTGATAAACATTATAATCAAAATATTTGCTTATCCAATAATAGTAGATTTGCAGTGCGGGATTGCTTTCATCGCTGTCAGCATTGCAACCTGTACTGTATTCGGCAGAGTGTTCGCTTTCATCTGCGGTCTCATCCACGATAAACCAACCGTAGCCGCCGTCTTTTCTCGGAGGATATGCACCGTTTTCAAGCTTTAAGCGGTTATTTTTTACATCGCGGATTTTGTGCCTGAGCATATACGGGATGACGATATATCCCAACCTGCCCATGCCGAAATCGTTGCCGTAAAAACCTACAGTGCCTGTTTTGTCCGCCGCTTCTTTGAAAATCGCTTCGAACTTATCGGCAAGCATATTGACAACCGACGCGGAAATATCTTCGGTCTGCTTTCGGTTTTTCAAGCTGAAGATAATAAAATCAGTTACATACTTACTGCCGATTTTGCTTATTGCATCGCCGTATTCCAGACGGGGTAGCTCGTCTTCAATATACATGGTGGGTATACCCGTTCTGATGCTGATTTCCTCTACTGTCAAAGGCATTTCATAAGCCGCGAGGCAGATGGCGCGTGCAATCTGCGTGTGAAGATATGCATCGGAATCCATATTGCCATTGCATACTGTCGTATTCCAATTGATTCTCTGATAAATTTTATCCATTTTATCTTCTCCTATCCTGTCTTTGATTTTTTTGCGTCCGACATTCAGCCGCCATTTGATTGTTGTTTCGGGGAGAGAATATTTTCGGGCGAGTTTTCTGACAGACAATTCGCCGATATAATAGTCAACAAAAATATTCTTATACTCGGAAGATAATGTGTGTAAATACCGAAATACCGTTTCGTATTGCTCCCGCGTATTGTCCTCATCGGAATCGGAATAATCCGCGATATCAAAAAGCTCATCGTCGCATGACAATATGGCTTGATTTTTATTTCTGGTATCGATAAACCGGGCATATCTGTTATAGGCAATACGCCAGACCCAGGCGTCAAGCGTTTCTATCTGATATTTGCTTATTCCGTCAAGAATATGACAGATAATCTCTCCCGCAAGGTCTTCGGCATCATAACGATTTGAAAGCCGCTTGCAGCAAAAACGAAATATCGGCTCAATATACGGGATGATTTTATTCTCGTCCAAGCTTTTCCCTCCTTTCAGGGCTTTTTGCAATCATGATTACGCCCTTATAGTGCATCAAAATCGATTCGGATAGGTCTTTTTATAAAATTATATCATAAATTTAAGATTTTTTAAACTGTAATTTGAAATGTTTGGTGAAGAATGAAGAGTGAAAAAGTAAAACCTTCCCTAATTTCGTCTGGGAAGGTTTTTGAGTAGAGGTGCCGAAAAAGATGTACTCAAAAAATATCTGCTAATTTGTTCATTAAAGTTTCATTCATGCCCTTTAATGACGTAATATGAATGAAAACAGTATTGGGGTTCTTTTTCAACATGTGATAATATGCGGCATTACATAAATATTTTGTTGGAGCTTTTGAAATATAATATGATATATTTGATTCATTTAATTTACTTTCTAAAGATAACAAATCATAATCAGTAAATATATGCTCACTATTATAACAAGCACAAAGATCTATTCGAATTTTATCAACCAAGTTTTTATCAATGCCAAACATATATACGGCATCAAAATCACAATCAAATCTCGTAATATCTTTTTCAAGACCGGTAAAAGAATTGGTTAAAAAAAGTGAATTATTATCAATGCGTGAAACAAGCTGATAAGAGGTGTTATTTTTACCTTTGAAAGCAGTATAAAGAGTTTTCATTTGTTGTCCTTTAGCGTTTTGCAACTTGATATTAACATTCGTCTAATGCGGCCGCAAAGATTTCTATTTCTTCTGAACATCTCTTCGTCTATGATATTCGTTTCGAACAACAACTTCAACCAGCCCTCTGTTTCGGTGCATTCTTTTAAAGAAATCTCAAATTTAGAAATCATATCCGATTTACTTTGCCCGTAATTAGCTTCTCTAATATTTGCGTAAACGCTGCTTGAACTTTTACGAATTTGGAAAAGGGTATTGGAAGGCGCTTTTAAATTTTGACAAAGCAATTCTATTTCTGTTGCGAGCTGCTCCGAATATATCAACAAGTAGTTTTTCGCCATAATATCACTCCCTTCTAAAAGTATAATACTACACTTCGGCGAATAGATCAAGGCGAAGCCTTGTATATCATCAATTCCGTAGGAATTGCATATCATCAACACGGAGTGTTGTATATCATCATTGCGAAAGCGGTATACAGCCTACGGCTGATGATATACACGCTACGCGTGATGATATACGCCTAACGGCGATGATATACCATTGCTTTTGCAATGGATAAAAAATCAAGCAACCCAAAGGTTGCTTGATTTTTTGGCTGCGGCACTAGGATTCGAACCTAGGTAATGACGGAGTCAGAGTCCGTTGCCTTACCGCTTGGCGATGCCGCAATATTCTTTTTGCTTCGGGGACTGTCATAAAAGAGCCATCCGCCGAGTACCTTGTTAGTATATCAAAAGTTTTGTGATTTGTCAATAGCAAATCGTCAAAAAATCGGAGGTTTTTATGAAAAATCTCACTCTTCTTGATTTTCGCGGCGGAGAAAACGCTATTGTATTAAAAATAAACGAGCCCGAATATACATTAGACAGATATTTATCTCTCGGGATATATGAGGGCGCACGGCTGACGGTCTTTATGAAAAGCGGCAAAAACATCATTGCAAGAGTAGGCAATACGAAAATTGCTTTCACAGGCAAATCCGCCGCGAATATAATCTGCCGTGCAGAAAGCGATATGGGGTAGGAAATGAAAATAGCTCTTCTCGGAAATGCAAACTGCGGAAAAACAACGCTTTTCAATCTGCTCACGAAGAGCAGTGAAGCCACGGGAAACCGCGCGGGTGTGACATTCGGCGCAAAAGAGGCACCGCTCAAAAGCAAAAAATATACTGCCGAGATTGTTGACCTGCCGGGAATATATTCGCTTACCTCGCAGAAAGCCGAGGAAAAAGTGGCTCTCGATTATCTGCGGCGCGGCGATTGCGATGTGATAGTTGATATTATCGATGCATCAAATCTTTCGCGAGGGCTTTTTCTAACACTTCAGCTCATCCGCGAATTTCCCCATGTTGTCGTCGCGCTGAATATGATGGACGAAGCCGAGCGCGACGGGACAAAAATAGATATAGCGGGACTCTCAGAGAAGCTCGGCGTGCCTGTTTTCCCCATCAGTGCGGCAAAAAAACGCGGCATAGACGAACTTATCTCTTCGATTTTCGGCGATATGCCCGAGAGTGCCGTCGAAAAAGGCGATTTCCCCGAGAGTGCACTCGCCTCGCTTGCCTCACAGATAGCTTCCGAGAGCGCCGTATACAGCAGATTTCTCGGCAAAAATACCGACAGGATAGACCGCCTCATCTGCAAAAAATACATAGGCATACCGCTTTTTTTCGCCGTTATGCTGGCTACATTTTATCTCTCGTTTTCATGGCTCGGAGAAATTGCCGAGCGGTATTTTTCGCTCGGTCTTGACAAGCTGGCATCAGAGCTGATCGCGCTTTTTTCACGCTTCGGCGCGAGCGTATTCATGCTCGAATTTATCGAAAACGGCATATGCCGAGGTATCGCCGCCGTGCTTTCGTTTCTCCCGCAGACAGCCGTGCTCTTTTTTATACTGGAGCTTCTCGAGGAGAGCGGGTATACCGCCCGCGCTTCTTTTGTCATGGATGGAGCGATGCGAAAGCTCGGACTTTCCGGAAAGGCGTTCATCCCTGTGCTTCTCGGCTTCGGTTGCACGGTGCCCGCGATAATGTCTACGCAGACGCTCGATATCTCCGAGCGTCGCCGCGCCGTATATTCGCTTGCTTTTATTCCTTGCAGTGCGCGCTTTCCGATAGTTATAGCGATTTCATCCGCATTCTTCCCGAAAAGAGCCGCGCTTGTCGCCTTTTCGCTATATCTTGCCGGGATATTCGCCTTTGTGCTCTCGTGCCTGCTTTTCTCGGGGAAGGGCGGCACCGCGCCCGATGTCGTATATGAACTGCCGCGTTTTCGCATGCCGAACGGCAGAAATGTTTTCCGCAGTGTGAAAAGCAAAATATTGCAGTTTGCCACGCGAAGCGGAAGCATCGTTTTCCTCTCGTCGGCACTGATATATATCCTTTGTTCGCTCGACACGCGTTTTCATTATACGGCGTCGGCAGGGGATAGCCTGCTTTGCGCCGTATCAAGGCTCGGTACTTTCATACTGAAGCCGCTCGGGCTTGCCGACTACAGGATAAGCGCCGCGCTTATCTCGGGTTTCTTTGCCAAAGAAAGCATCGTTTCCACGATAAGCGTGCTTTTCGGCGACGGCTTTCGCGCAGCACTTTCGCCCGCCGCGGCATATGCTTTTGCCGTGCTCTGCATGACATATACGCCATGCGCCGCCACGGTCGCCGCCGCAAGGGCGGAACTCGGCAAAAAGGACGCTTTTTTCATGGTTTTGCGCACATTTGCCATATCATTTTTGCTCTCGTTTGTCGTATACACGCTCGGTTCGCTCATACTATAAGCCGAATATATACATTTTTCACAAAACAAGTAATGTTTTTGGATGTGTTTTTCCCAAAATGTAAAAAATATTAAAATTTTTTATTGACAAATCTGCATTATATGATATAATATACAAAAAGGTATATTTATTGAAAGTGTGATCAGGTGGATAATAAGATTGGCGAGCTTCTGATAGGGTTGAAGGATGGTATCCCGCTTTCCTTTGAGGGAATATTGGAGCTTTATTCGCCGCTGGTGCGCAGCATTTCTCTTGATGCCAAGCGCCGCTTTTCCATCTCCGATTCCGAGTATGACGATCTTCTTCAGGAGGCGACCATCGCTCTCTATAATTCGGCATGCTCCTTTGATGAATCAAAGCAGGTCTCTTTCGGTTTATATGCCAAGATATGTATAAAAAACAGGCTTATTTCATACATCAGGCGCAGAGAAAATAAACTTTTCGAGGATTTTCTCGGAGATTGCGAGGATACGCTCTCCGATATGAGCGAATCTCCCGAATCCACGCCTGAGCAGCTTATCATAAATAAAGAATCCTTCTCGGAGCTTAATAAGAGAATAAACGATTCGCTTACCCCCTTTGAAAGCTCGGTTTTCTGGCTCTATCTCGGCGGGATGTCCTACTCCGATATAGCCGAGGCGCTTTCCAAACCGAAAAAATCGGTAGATAATGCTATTGTACGGATAAAATCAAAGCTTAAGAAACTTTTATGACATATATAAAATAATTTATTCCGACTTCGGATAAAAATAAAAAAGTTTTCATATGCCCAAATAGCTTAAAGCAAGAGCGTTGTTTTCAAAGGTGTCGGTTGGAATCCGTCTACGGGCGCAATATCCTAAAATTTCAAAGCGAGGTAAAAAAATGTATCAGGACAAGACTTTAGTTTGCAAGGACTGCGGCAAGGAATTTGTTTTCACAGCAGGCGAGCAGGAATTCTATGCGGAAAAGGGCTTCCAGAATGAGCCCCAGAGATGCAAAGAGTGCCGTGCAGCAAAGAAAAACGCAGGCAAGGCTCCCAGAGAGATGTACACAGCAACCTGTGCAAACTGCGGCAAGGAAGCAAAAATCCCCTTCCAGCCCACAAATGACAGACCCGTATACTGCAGCGAATGCTTTGCAGCTATGAAGCAGCAATAATTTAAGCTATATACAGAGAAAAGTCAATCAAGCCATGCCGAAAGGCATGGCTTGATGTTTTATTTAGGGTGAATTATACTATCAAGTGCAACACTATGAAAAAAATAGGAACTCATAACAAA
>CAJKRH010000056.1 GCA_905202255.1 uncultured Ruminococcus sp. | reverse complement strand
TGACCAGTATATCACACTTCTTACCTATTGTCAATACTTTTTATGAAAGTTTTTTGAAAAATTTTGCAGGAGGTGATATTTTTACCTCGAAGCCCTCGCGGCGTTTCTCACGGTATGAGAAAGAAGCACTGCCGTTGTCACCGCGCCGACTCCGCCCGGCACCGGCGTTGCCGCCGCGACGATACCCTGCGCCGCCGCATAGTCGACATCTCCGCAGATTCCGTCGCCGTCGGCATTGATTCCGACATCTATTATCGTCTGCCCCGCCGACATATATTCACCGCTCACCATTCTCGCCTGCCCTGCGCACGCAACCACTATATCCGCGCGGCGGCATTCACCCGCAGTATCCGCCGTTTTCGTATGGCAAACGGTCACCGTCGCGTTCATGCCGAGCAGCAGCATTGCAAGCGGCTTACCGACAACCGTGCTTCTGCCCACCACCGTCACGCGCCTGCCCGCGAGATTTTCCATGCCGTAATGACGGAGCATCTCGACGACAGCCTGCGCCGTGCAGGGAGCGAATGCGTTTTTGTCCCCGCGGAAAACGCCTGCAAGCGAAGCGTCAGTCATGCCGTCGACATCCTTTTCCGCCGGAATGAGCATTCTTATCCTCCCGGCATTGAATTTCTTCGGAAGCGGACTGAAAACAAGTATTCCGTGAACGCTCTCGTCATCTGCCGCGCGTCTCACTACCGCTTCGAGCTTCTCCTGCGTAGCGTCCTCCGAAAGAGCCATCACTTCTGCCGCCGCGCCCGCCGCAGAGAACCGCTTTATTATCGAGCGCTCGTATGCTATGTCGTCCTCTCGGCTCCCGACGCGAAAAACGGCAAGCTTCGGCATAATGCCCGCTTGTGCAAGGCGCGTTATCTCACCTGCTGTTTTATCCATAATCGCCCTTGCTACGGGCGCGCCTCTCAGTTCTTCCATTTTTTCTTCCTTTTTATATTATATATTATTCAGATATTTTTCCACTTCATCGTATGCACGACGGCAAAGGCAGACCGTTTCCTCCGCCATTTTCGACGTCTCCGTCGCAGTGGCATCTGCCGCCGCGCGGTTCTTCATCAATTTCGTATTGGCATAAACATTGAGTGCCGCACTTTTTGCCGCCGCCTCGCATACCGCCGCCGCAACGCCCGCATCGCTCACGACAAGTCTGCTTCCCTTTTCGGCAAGTTCGGCGGCAAGCTCCGCCGCATCGCGGCATTTGCCGAGCACGCGGAAAGGCACCTCCGCCGCGCGCACGAGCGCCGCTTCGATTATTTCCTCCCTGCCCTCGGCGTCTTTCGGCAGTCCGTACGCTCGGGAAAGCGGGAGAAACGCTTCTTCATCCTCGCTCATCAGCACGGTAAATTCCGCGGCAAGACTCTTTGCCCGCTCCGAAATCCGCTCTATATCCGCCTGATACTGCGCATATTTCTTCTTGCCGCTCGTCAGCTCGCATACCATGGACGAAAGTGCCGCCGAGAGTGCCCCGCAGAGCGCCGCGACACCGCCGCCGCCCGGGGACGGTGCGGATGAAGCAAGCTCCGTAATAAATTTTGCTATTTCCATTTTTCTTCTCCGATAAATTATTTTTCCGCGACGGAATGATAAAAATCCAACGTTTTGAAGCCTCGCTCCATATGGCAGAGCAGATATTTTTCGCAGACAGCCGCGAAATCATCAAGCGCATCAGGTGAAAGCTCAAAGGCAAAAATACGTTCCGGCTTTGAATACACGGCATAGCGCATGGCTATGAAAACATCAGGTGACACCGGCACTATCAGGTGCGCATCGCAGTATATGCCCTCCGCTTCGTTCTCACGCGCGGCATAAAGCTCCATATTCGCCGCATTTTTGCGGAAGCATTCCTCACAGCGAAAGGTCCCGTCGGGAATATCTATATAGTAAACAGGAAAATTGTAGTTTCCGCAGCCCGCACAGCCGACAAGGTCAGGCATAAAGCCCGCATATGCGGCGCTCCGCAGCTCAAAAACCGCCTTTATCTGCGGAAGCGGCTTCTTTTTCTCGCAGATAGTCCAGAGGCAATTGAGAGTGAGACGCAGAAGCTCCGCATGCTCGCATTCCTCCGTTGACTCATCCGCCGCCACATCGGCGATATAGCTTGCCAGTGCAAGTCCCTCAAGCGTATTGCGGACACTGTAGAAGCTTTCCTTCAGCGAACATTCCCTTATGTAATATTTCTCGCTCGACTGCACAAGCACAAATTCCGTATAGCAGAAAAGCTGTGTAGCCACAAAAAAGTCGCTTTTCAGCCTGCGTGCACCCCGCGCGAAAACGGAAATGCGCCCGCGCTCCGCAGTGAGCACGGTCATCATCTTGTCAGATTCGCCGAAAGGCGTCTCGCGTAAAACCAAGCCCGATATTCTCACAGGTTGCAAGAAACGCACCTCCTTTTGCTTATTTCAGGTAAAACATTCCGCTCATCGGCGAAAACTCCCGCCGCTTTGCGTCGGTCAGTTTTTATAGCCCATGCTCGAAACGAGCGCCGCCTTATCGCGCCAGTTTTCCTTGACCTTGACCCAGAGATTCAGATAGACTTTCTCGCCGAAGAAGCGCTCAAGGTCGGCGCGTGCGCGCGAACCTATGAGCTTGAGCTTCTCGCCGTTTTTGCCGATGATGATAGGCTTATGCGAGGCGCGCTCGCAGAATATCTCGGCTCGTATGGAGAGCATGCCGCCCTCCTCATGAAATTCCTCTATGGCGACAGCCACGCCGTGCGGTATCTCATCGCTCAGGGTGAGCAGAATCTTCTCTCGGATTATCTCGGAAGCAATGATTCGCTCGGGCTGGTCGGTTATCATATCGTCGGGGAAGAAATGCGGTCCCTCCTGCGCAAATTTCGATATTTCATCTATGATGATATCCGTATTTTCGCCGTTTTTTGCGCTTATCGGCACGACGGCGGCAAAATCATATACCTCGGAGAAGCGCAGTATCGTATCGCCTATCTCGCGGGCATTGCTCTTGTCCGTTTTGTTTACGATGAGCAAAGCCGGCACGCGCATTACGGTAAATTTCTTCATCAGTTCGCGTTCGGTGGGTCCTATCTTATCGCCCGCCTCAACGAGAAAGAGGATGATATCGACCTCGCCTGCGGCTTCGCCCGCCTTTTCCATCATATAGTCGCCGAGCTTTGTTCTCGGCTTGTGGATTCCGGGCGTATCGATGAAAACATACTGTGTTTCACCCTTTGTCAGTATGCCGGTGATTTTTGTTCTCGTGGTCTGCGGCTTGCTCGAAACTATCGATATCTTCTCGCCGAGAAGCGTATTGAGCAGTGTGCTCTTGCCCACATTCGGGCGTCCTATTATCGCCGCAAAAAGGTTTTTTGTCTCCATTATTTTTTCTCCTCCGGTATCGCCGTATTGCGGAAAAGTCCTGCCGCCGCAAGGATTTTCTCGCAGGTATCGTTCATATATTTTTCGTCCTCTTCGCTTATCTCGTGGTCATAGCCGAGCAGATGCAGCATGGAATGCACCGTGAGAAACGCTATCTCCCGCATGGTGCTGTGCCCATATTCGCGCGCCTGCCGCTCCGCCGTCTCAAGCGAGATAACGATATCGCCCAGCGCCGCAATGCCCTCGATTATATCCTCCGGCTCGGGCGTGCCGCTCGTCAGCGGGAAGGAAAGCACATCCGTGGGCTTGTCCTTGCCGCGATACTCGAGATTCATCGCGTGAATCTCGGAATCAAGCACAAATGTGACGGAAATTTCCGCCCCGTATGCGAAATTTTCATTTTCCAGTGTGCGCTTTATCACATCGCGCACCGTCTTTTTCGTCTCGGTCGGTATCGCGGGAACGCCCTCGCCGCGCCCGAAATAAATTCTATTTCTCATTTTTGTCATTCCTCTTTAAGCGGTATTTGTCGCGCTTTTCGCGCTTGTCCTTATCGTATTTCTCATATGCGAGAATTATCTTCTGCACGAGCCTGTGGCGCACTACATCGCGCTCCGTCAGGCGCTGCACGGCTATATCCTCTATGCCGTCGAGAATCTTCACCGCCTCGGCAAGACCGCTGCGCTTGCCGTCGGGCAGGTCGGTCTGCGTGAGGTCGCCCGTCACCACCGCCTTGGAATTGAAGCCGAGACGCGTGAGAAACATTTTCATCTGCTCGGGCGTGGTGTTCTGCGCCTCATCGAGGATGATGAAGCTGTCATCCAGAGTTCTGCCGCGCATATAGGCAAGAGGAGCTATTTCTATCGCTCCCCGCTCGATATATTTCTGATAAGCCTCGCCGAACATTTCATAGAGTGCATCGTGAAGCGGACGCAGATAAGGGTCTATTTTCGTTTGCAGGTCGCCGGGGAGAAATCCGAGCTTCTCTCCCGCCTCGACTGCGGGGCGCGTCAGGATAATGCGCGAAAATTCCTTATTTCTCAGCGCCGCGCTCGCCACGGCAACGGCAAGAAAAGTCTTGCCTGTTCCCGCAGGACCGACACCCATGACTACCGTATTTTTTCTTATCGCGTCGATATATTTCTTCTGACCGACGGTTTTCGCCCTTATCGGCTTGCCCTTTGTCGTCACGCAGACGCAGTCGGAATCGAATTTCTCGGGTTCCTCGCCGCTTTTGAGCAGTCCCGCGATGTATTCCGTATTCTGCTCGCCTATCTCCGTGCCGAGTTTCGCCATGCCGAGCAGAGTCTCCACGGTTTTCGCGGCGAGACGGACATTTTCCTGCTCTTCACCGCGGATTATGATGCAGTCGCCCGCCGTCGTTTCGCTTATTCTGTTCCCGACGGAAACGGAAAATATCTTTTCGATTATCTCCGCGTTTTTGTCGTAGTTTCCAAAGATTGCCGCCGTTTCTTCGGCGCTCTCCGTTGTAACGGTTTTCTCGTACATTTTATCTCCTTGAATATGGCGGTCATCCGCCGATTTTTACTTCCTTTGCGATATCGATTATGCAGTCCACCTGCTCGTGGAGCGTCAGGTATTCCTCGCCGAAATCAAGCTTGGTGTGACGCGCCAGAACCTCTGCTCCGTCAAGGTCGGCGGAGCTTTTCAGCGTCAGCTCGGCATAAGCCTCGCGCAGGCATTCCGTCTGCGTGCGCTGTGCCTCTCTCGTCTCATAGCAGATGTACTCTTTTTCCGCCGTATAAAGCGGCAGAGGCACGCCGAAAAGCGTCACTCTCGTTTTTCTTTCTATTATATCATAAAACTCTGCCGAAATTCTATCATTTTTGAAAACTTTTATTGATTTTCCGAAAAAAATTATGCTTTTTTCGCCGAGAACGGTATTACTGCGCAGTTTTTGCCTGTATCGGACGGGGATTTTCACATCATATTCGAGCGTAGTTCTGCCGTAGACGCTCCCACGCGCACGCACAAGCCTGTAGCCGAGTGCCTGCGAATCTATGACTCCGCTGACGAGAAGCTCGCCTTTTTTCACCGTCTGCCCTGTCTTCACCACTGTAGCACCGCCGCTCACGTCGAGCAGCTCAATCTGAGCGTCGCATGCGGCAATGAGATTAGAGGGCGGTGTGAGAGCTTCGATGCTGTCGCGCCCCGTGCGCTCGTGTATGTCTATCGTGGCGACGGTGCCGCGCATATTTATCTTGAACCATGAGAAGCGCCCTTCGTCCTTTGTTATCTCCATGGCGATGCGTTCCTTATCGAGCGAGGGGATATACGCGCCTATCCGGAAGCCGCGCCGTTCAAGCGCCGCGAAGATTTCCTCCTCTTCCGTATTTTCCGCGCCGACAATGCGTATATCCCATACAAAAAGTGTGGAGACAAATATCAGTGCCGCCGCAAGGATAAAGCCGAGTGCAAGCCCCGCGCGCTTCCTGTAGCGGTACAAATCCGAGAGAAAAGAACGGCGGTGTATCTCCTCGCAGAGCGGCTCGGCATCCTCGGGAAAACGGTACGGCGTATAAAATGATATCAGCCCGTCACCCGCCTTTTTCGTCGGCGTAAAGGAAATTTTCCTCTCCATGAGAAGCGAGAGGAGCGCGGCGGCTTTTTCCTCTCTCGCTTTCACACGGCAGTAGCCGCGCAAATAACGCAGAAATTTCATTTCTTCGCTCCTTTCTCAAATGTGACCGTGCGCAGGTCGCCCGAGATGAGCATTTTGCCCTCGCCCGCCCAGCAGAGCGAAAGCCCACAGCCCGAGATTACGATGTCATCCTCCCTCGTGCAGATGCGCGCGCATTCCCGCGTATAGCTCGCGACGCCGACGCATCCGCATATCAGAAGTCGCGAGTTTTCCACCATTTCGATATTGTATTTTCCCGTCGTCGGAATATCATGTGAAAAGAATGATATCTTTTTCATAAAAGGCGTTCCTCCGTAATAAATTTATATAGCAGTATATATTTTATTACGGGAGGTGTGCCGTCATGACGAAAAAACGCATTTTCCTGCGGAGCGCGGCTATACTTTTCTGCGTTTTTCTGCTTTTCTGCACTGTGATATTCCCTGCCGAGGCTGCGGAAAGCATCACAGGCTCGCTTTCGCTTGCCGTGCGGCGCGTCGTACCGTCGCTTTTTGCTTTTTCGGCACTCGCCGCCCTCTTTGCGAGAATCGGACTTTTCACCCGCGCGGGCAGGCTCGGCAGGCTCTTCGGGCTTTCGCCCGCGTGTGCCGCCGTCGCGCTCTGCGGATTGCTCTGCGGCTTTCCCACAAGCGCCGTATGTGCCCATGCGCTATGGGAAAGCGGAGAGGCGGACGCCGCGGAAATGCGCGCAATTCTCCCCTTTTGCAGTAATGCCGGCATGGCTTTTGTCGTCGGAGCCGTAGGCGATGGCATGCTCGGCAGCAGGCGCGCGGGCTATATGCTCTTTCTCATGCAAACCGTCTTATCAATTGTATTTATCCTGCTTTTTTGCAGGAGTAAAAGCACCGCCGCACTGCTGCCTGCGAAAGCGAAAAAAGAGAGCCTTTCCCATGCGCTTGTCGCCTCCGTTTCGGCGGCGGGCGGCGCCATGCTCGCGGTCTGCGCGTTCATCGCGTTTTTCGGTGCGGCGGCGGATATGATATGCCTTGTTTTCCACTCCGTGCCGCCGATTCTGCGTGCCGTGATATGCTCCTTTTTTGAAATAAGCCGCGGTTGTGCCGAATTTTCGGGCGCGGTGGGGCTTTCGCCGCTTCTGCGGTATGTCGGCGTGGCGTTCTCGCTCGGATTCTCGGGCGTGTCAGTCGCCTGCCAGATATCCGAGCGCGCGGGCGAAATTTCCATTTTGATATTGCCCTATCTTGCAAAAAAGCTCATTTTCGGACTCGCCATGGCGGCAAGCGGCGGCATTTTCGCGATTTTTGTGTTATGAAATTTACATAAAACTATAGAAATATTATTTTATATGTGTTATACTATAAAAAAATACTCTCCGAGGTGGTTTCCATGCGCAAAAAGAACGATGATATGCCGCGTTGCTGTGCCTACTGCGAAAAGGCAACGCCGCTCGAAACAGGCGATATGCTCTGCCGCAAAAAGGGCGTTGTCGCCGATACATACTGCTGCCGCGGTTTTAAATTCGATATACTCAAGCACGAGCCGAAAAGAAAGCGTGAGCTTCCCGAATTTTCGCCCGTGTATATAGACGACTGATAAGGAAAATTTATGAAAAGCTTTGAAAAAGCGATAAAAACGCTTGAATTTGATAAAATACGCTCCATGCTCGCAGAATGCGCGCCGACAGAGGGCGCACGCGCGGCGGCGCTCGCGCTCATGCCCTCGAAAAGCCGCGGTGCTGTTCTGAAGATGCAGGAGGAAACGGAAGCGGCGCACGCGATGCAGACCGTGAAAGGTATGCCGCCTTTCTGCTCCGTGACCGATATTTCCGCCGCCATCGACCGCGCGGAAAAGGGCGCGATGCTCACCGTGCGCGAGATTCTGGAGGTCTGCCGTGTGCTCACCGCCGCCCGCGCGCTGACGGAATACCGCAACCGCGAGCAGAACGCGCTCGATAATTATTTCGACGCGCTCACGGCAAACAAAACTCTCGAAAACAAGATTGCCCGTTCCTTTGACAGCGACGGCAATCTGAACGATACCGCGACGGACAAGCTCTATGATATCCGCCGCAAAATACGCACGGCGCAGAACCGCGTGCGCGACAGCCTGCAGAAATACATCTCGGGCGAACACTACTCAAAATATCTCCAGGAGCAGATAATCACCGTGCGAAACGGGCGATTCGTCATTCCCGTCAAGGCAGAATACAAAAACGAGATAAAGGGTCTCGTGCATGATTCCTCCTCCTCGGGCGCAACGCTCTTTATAGAGCCTGTCGGCGTGGTGGAGGCAAATAACGAGATACGCATACTCGAACGCGCAGAGGCGGACGAAGCGGAGCGTTATCTCTTTGAGCTTTCCTCCGATATCGCCGAAAACTCCGCGATGCTCCGCGGAAATCATCACAGCATAACGACTCTGGCACTCATTTTTGCCAAGAGCCAGCTTTCTTTCCGCTATTCGGGCATGATGCCGAAGATAAGCGAAAAGAGCCTTATCCGCCTTAAAAATGCGCGTCATCCGCTGCTGAATAAAGACACCTGCGTGCCGATAAGCATTTCCGTCGGTGAGGATTTCGATTGCCTCGTGATAACGGGACCGAATACGGGAGGCAAGACCGTTTCGCTGAAAACAGCGGGGCTTTTCGCGCTCATGGCGCAGGCGGGGCTTCAGCTCCCCGTGGGAAACGACAGCGAAATAGGCATATTTGAGGATATTTTCGCCGATATCGGCGATGAACAGAGCATAGAGCAATCGCTTTCGACTTTCTCCTCGCATATGGTGAATATAGTCTCCATTCTCGAAAATCTCCGTCCGCGCACGCTCGTGCTTTTCGATGAGCTCTGCGCCGGAACAGACCCTGTAGAGGGTGCGGCACTTGCCGTTTCGATACTGGAGAGTGTGCGTGCAAAAGGCGCGCTCTGCGCCGCAACGACGCATTATGCCGAGCTGAAAATATATGCGCTCGATACCGACGGCGTATGCAACGCCTCATGTGAATTTGATATTTCGACCCTGCGCCCGACCTACAAGCTTGTGATAGGCGCACCCGGCAAATCAAATGCCTTTGCCATCTCCGGCAGGCTCGGGCTTCCCGACGATATAATCCGCCGCGCCGAAACTTATGTTTCGGGCGAAAGCAAGCGTTTTGAAAACGCGATAGAGCGGCTCGAGCAGAACCGCGTGGAGATGGAAAAGCGCAATGCCGAAGCGGAAGCCGCTCTTGCCGAGGTGAAGCGCAAAAAGGCGGAAGCGGATGCTTTTGTTGAAATGCGCGAAAAGGAAGCGGAAAAAGAACTGGAAAAAGCACGCGCCACGGCTTCACGCATATTGCAGGGCGCGAGAGCCTCGAGCGATTTTATCATGGAGCAGATGGAAAAGGTGAAAAAGGAGCGCGAAAGCGAAAACCTTGCCCGCAGTATGGAGGAGGCGCGCCGTGCTATCCGTCTGAAGCTCCGCGAAAATTCCGATATAGTAGACCCCGTCGAGGAGCGCACCTTTGAGGGATATAAACTTCCCCGCCCGCTGAAAAAAGGCGATGAGGTTGTGCTCATGAATATCCGCCAGAAAGGCGTACTGCTCGGCGACCCCGATTCTTCGGGCAATGTCATGGTGCAGGCGGGCATCATCAAAACGAAAACAAACATCAAAAATCTCATGCTCATAGACGGCGAAACCGTTACTTTCAATGAGAAAGAGCAGAAGAAAAAGGCGAGCGGAAGAGATATTTCCACCGTCGCCAATTTCTCCGCCGAGCTTGATCTTCGCGGTCAGTACGGCGATGACGCCTGCTTCATGCTCGATAAATATCTCGATGACGCAAAACGCAGCGGCGTGAAAACCGTCCGTATCATTCACGGCAAGGGAACGGGCGCACTCCGCAAAGCCGTGACGGATTTTCTGCGCAAGGATAAAAGAATTGCAAGCGTCCGCCTCGGAAACTGGGGCGAGGGCGATACAGGCGTTTCCATAGCCGAGCTGAAATGAGCTCGGCGAGCTCCGCTCGCCAAACTCAAAATTTTCTGCACTTTTTATATAAAAGTTTTCGCCCGCCTTTTCATTAAAGTTTAGGTCAAGCCTTTTCATTAAAGTTTTCGCCCGCCTTTTTCAAAAGGCGGCGCCATCAAAGGCGCGGAGCCTTTGTCGCGCTCCGCAGAGCGCGAAATCTTATATCGGCGTTTTCTTTTTGATAGCTTTTTCTTTTGCGCCTGCTTCTGCAAAAGAAAAAGCGGATAGGCATAAATCTTTTGTTTTGGCTGTTGAGGTGACTTTGGCTCTCAGGTAGGGGAATTGACACATACGCGGAGCGTGTGT
>CAJKRH010000055.1 GCA_905202255.1 uncultured Ruminococcus sp. | reverse complement strand
AAAGTGCCCCGACCGTCCCGCTATAGCTTAACCACGGCTACAGGTTCGAAACGCTTAAGTGTCGACTCGGATTCACTGCTGTGCCATGTCAGGCTATGGCGAACCTCGCGGTTCAGATTTGAGTGCTGAAACTGGGAAGTCTGTGCGCTGATGGGGTCATGGCATTTTGCCAGCCTTCTCCAGTGGGAGAAGGTGGCACGCAAAGCGTGACGGATGAGGTGTCTTTTATAAATAAACCTTCCCCGTACTCTCCCCCTTGACCTGTCTCTACGCTCTCTCGTACATTTTCGCCATGGCGAAAATTTTCTTTGCGAGGGCAGGGGTGGCAGCGCCCTTTTTCATGCGCCAGCTCCAGTTTCCGCATTGCTCGCCCGGTGTATTCATGCGAGTGCTTGAATCCAGCCCGAGATAATCCTGCATCTGCGCGATGAAAAGGTCGGCGCGGGATGCCATCCCTCCGCGGATAAGCCCCCATACCTCGCCTTCTTCCTTATTTAAGCCGAAATACCGCGCGGCATATTCCGCAGTTTCCTTTTTCGCCGAGGAAAGCCAGCCGAGCGCCGTATCGTTATCATGCGTGCCGAGATAGCAGACGCAGTTTCGTTCGTATCTGTGCGGCAGATAATCGCTCGGCTCGTCCCCGTCAAAGGCAAATTCAAGCACTTTCATGCCGGGAAAGCCCGACCGGCGCAGAAGAGTCTGTACATCATCGCCGAGCACGCCGAGATCCTCCGCGATTATTTCCGCATCGGGAAATTCCGCTTTCATCGCGTTTATGAAATCTATCCCGCCGCCCTTACACCATTTGCCGTTTTTCGCCGTCTTTTCTCCTGCGGGAATGCTCCAGTATGAAGCAAAACCGCGAAAATGGTCGAGACGCACCGTGTCATAGAGGCGGAGCGCACCGCCGAGCCGCTTTTTCCAGAAGATATAACCGTTTTTCTTCATATGCTCCCAGTCGTAGAGCGGATTGCCCCAAAGCTGTCCGTCCTCGCTGAAATAATCCGGCGGAACACCTGCCACATTTTTGCATCGCAGGTCGCGGTCAAGCTGAAACTCCGCGGGAGAAGCCCATATATCGGCGCTGTTTGCCGCCACATAAACGGGCAGATCGCCGATTATTTTTATCCCGAGGGAATTGACATATTTTTTCATCTTATCCCACTGCGTGAAGAAAAGATACTGCACAAATATCCAGAAGCCCGTGCGCTCGCCGAGAAGCGCACGGTATTTTGCCATGGCATCGCTCTCGCGGCTTCGGATATCGTCATCCCACTCTGTCCACGGCTTGCCGCCGAAATGCTCCGAGAGCGCCATGAAAAACGCATGATCGGGAAGCCACGCGGCGTTTTTCTCATAAAAGGCGAGAATCTCGCGCATGAGCTGCCCTCTGCCGCGCTCATATGCCGACTCAAGCAGGGAATAGCGGGTAGCGTACAGCGCGCCGTAATCCACCTTTTCGCCTGCCGTTTTTGCCGTTTCGGCTTCCGCTTTTGTGAGAAGCCCGTCCGAGACAAGCTCGTCTATATCTATAAAATAAGGATTTCCCGCAAACGAGGAAAACGACTGATACGGCGAATCGCCGTAGCCTGTCTGCCCTGCCGGCAGTATCTGCCAGTATTTCTGCCCTGCGGCACAGAGAAAATCAGCAAAATCTCTCGCAGGCTTTCCGAGTGAGCCTATTCCGTATTCCGAGGGAAGCGAGGATATGCCGAGCAGTATTCCCGATGCACGATTCATTTTTATCATCTCCTGCCGAAGTATTCATTGTAGTGAGGCGCGCTCTCATAGTCGGTGGCTTCTATTCCGTGCCTTGTCGCCCAGATGTGCGGCGCGGAGCGCTTGAGGTAGCAGACATACAGGAAGCCCTCCGGTACGCCTGCGAAATTATCGCCATCTATCTCTATCCAGCCGTTTGTCGCCGTGGCAACGGAAAAGAGCTCGAGCGATGAGCAACCGTTGAAGGCACAAGCACCTATGCTCTGCACATTTTCGTGCAGGAAAACCGCGCGGATATCTTCTCTGCCCTCGAATACGCCGTCGCCTATGGCAGTCACGGCATATTCATCGCCATGGTAGACCACGGCTGTCGGCAGTACATAGACATCGCTCTCGAAGCGATATACTTCGCCTGCCGACAGCACCTCTGGTATAGCGACAAGTCTTGCCGTGAGCGAATCTTCATCAAGCTCATATACCGCGCCGCGCGAATCCTCACGCGAGGTGAGCATTATTTCTTTATATATCACTTCGCAATACCAGCTTGTACTGTAGCCGAGCGCCGCGAGGTCGACTCTGCGCCTGCCTGACACCGCAAAGTTGTATTCGGGGTCGCCGTATACGCGGCAGATGCGCTCCTCCGTGAAGAGCACTGCGGCATAGTCCTCCATTGCGTCTATCTCGTCGCCTATCTCATATTTTTCTCTGAAATTTATCACTCCGAGCGTGCCGTATTTCCATTTTGCATAGGGGACATTGTTTTTCATGCAGTAGCGCGCCGTGGTTTTGCCGTCTGCCGTATAGACGAAAAGCGAAGCCGCCGAAAAGGCGTTATCCCCTATATATTCGGGGGAGGCGGGCGCAACGATATATCCGAGGCTGTCGCATTCGCGGAAGGCATCGTCGCCGATGTAGCCGACGCCCGCGCCCAGCACAATACAGCCGGAAAGGGAAGAGCAGCCCTTGAAAGCACCGTCGCCTATATATTCCAGTGACGGCGGAAGCTCGAGAGACTCGAGAAAATCGCACCTCGCAAAGGCATAATGACCGATATATTTTGTTTTCTCGGGGAGGTATACCTCAAAGAGCAGTCCGCAGTCGGAGAGAAGCCCGTCGGGGATGACGGTATTTTCCTCCGGCAGGCGAAGCGAGCGCAGACTGCGGCAGTAGGCAAAGCAGTTTGCCCCTATTTCGCAATATTTTTGCGGCAGGTCGGCGCTTTTCATTCTTTCGCATTCGTAGAAAGCACCCGCGCCTATCTCAGAGACATAAAGGCAGGAAATCCCCGTGAGATTTTCGTTGCCGCGGAAGGCATAGTCGGCTATGGCATAGACGGGATATTCCTTTCCGCCCGTTTTTACCGCACGCGGCACGAAAATCCTGCCGTGCGTGCCCTTTCCGCTTTTCAAAACGGCACCTTTTTCGTCGATTTCGTAGATTGCGCCGTCGGGCGCGCGCATATTTCCGTCAAGCTCGGGGATGTATTCGCCGCGCACGGTGACATTTACCTCCGCCGTAAGCGAGCCGCAGGAAAATTCCACGGTCGCTTCTCCTTCGGCGGAAAAATCGTATTTTATTTCCACGGCGCTCTCGGGCAGGTCGACTTTACTGCCTTCAAGAAGCCCGTATACCTCAAAATCCGAGATATGGAGCGGCTCGCCTATGGCATAGACGGTTTTGCCGAGGATATCTGCCATAAGAGAATCTATTTTCATTGCTGTCAGGATTATACTGTATTCTTCGCCGTTTCTTGCCCGCAGAGTGAGACGGTTTTCGCCCGAATTCGGGAGATATTCATCTCCCTCTTCATAAAGCGCGCCGTCTTCGCCTTCGATTTCAAAGGTGAGATTGCATTTGATATAGTCGGAAAAGCGGATGCTTTCCGTATTCACAAAGGCGGCGCATATTGTTTCTCCCTCAAAATAAAACGGGGAGAAAAGAGATATATCCGCTTTTTTGCTTTCCTTTCCGCATGAGCAGAAAAGAAGCGCAAATATGAGAATCATAATCAGCGGCAAACGCTTTTTCATGATGAGAATCCTCTTTTCCGAAAATATATTTTTTCATGATAATTATACACGAAAATTGTCTTTTAGTCAATATCATGTTTTTTGTAATATTTGCGCCGCGGGACAAATATATATATGACGAGAAAATAAAAAGAAAGCGCCGCGGTGTGCTGTCTTAAAACTTGCCAAGGAGGCTACAGATGAGTATTTACAGCGATATAGCAACCAGAACGAACGGCGATATTTACATAGGCGTTGTCGGTCCGGTGCGGACAGGAAAATCAACTTTTATCAAAAAATTCATGGAGACGCTCGTCATACCGAATATCAAAAACGATTATGACCGCAAGCGCGCCAAGGACGAGATGCCGCAGAGCGCCGCAGGCAAAACCGTCATGACGACCGAGCCGAAATTCATTCCCGATGAAGCCGTGGAGATATCTCTCGACGGCGGTGCTTCGCTTTTTGTGAAGATGATAGACTGCGTCGGCTATATCGTTCCCGAGGCACTCGGCGGCGAGGAGGACAATAAGCCGCGCATGGTAATGACCCCGTGGTCGAGCGAGAGTATGCCCTTTGAGGCGGCGGCGGAGATGGGCACGAGCAAGGTTATAAAGGAGCATTCCACGATAGGCGTGCTTGTGACCTGCGACGGCTCCTTCGGCGAATTTTCGCGCGAAAACTATGAGGAGAGCGAGCGCAAGGTGGCAGAGGAGCTGAAAGCGATACATAAGCCTTTTGTCATCATACTCAATTCGGCAACGCCCGAGGCGCAAAGCTCGGTGGAGCTGGCGCTTCGCCTCGAGGAGGAATACGGCGCGCCTGTCGCTCTCGTGAACTGCCTTGACCTCGATGCTTCCGATATACGCCATATACTTGAGCTTGTGCTTCTCGAATTTCCGATAACGGAAGTTCGCATGAAACTGCCCGATTTCATGGATGCGCTCGGCGAGGATAACTATATCCGCCGCAGTGTCTATGATACCCTGCTCACATGCGCTTCGAAAATAGAAAAGACGGGCGATGTGCGCGAGGCTTTTGCGTGCGCTTCGGACAATGAATACATAGATAATGTGCGCAGTGAAAAGATAAATCTTGCGACAGGCGCGGCGGAACTTGAGGTTGTGCCGGCAAAGGGACTCTTCTATAAGATAATCGGTGACCTCACGGGTATGACGATAGGCGATGACGGCGCGCTCATGTCCACGCTCGTCGAGCTTTCCGAGGTGAAAAAGGAATATGACAAGGTGAAAACGGCGCTTGCATCCGTAAACGAAACGGGTTACGGAGTAGTCACGCCCGATATAGAGGATATGAAGCTGGAAGAACCCGAGGTCGTCAAGCAGTCGGGCGGATATGCCGTGAAGCTCCGCGCCACGGCACCCTCCATCCATATGATAAAGGCAAATATAGCGGCAGAGGTTTCGCCCGTTGTCGGCACGGAACAGCAATCGGAAAATCTCGTCCGCTTCCTGCTCAGCGAATTTGAAAAGGCGCCGGGCAAGATATGGGAGACAAATATCTTCGGCAAATCGCTCTATGACCTCATCTCCGAGGGACTTTCCGGCAAGCTCGCAAATGTCCCCGAGGATGCCCGCGAAAAGCTCTCTAAAACGCTCGAGCGTGTCATCAACGAGGGCAGCGGCGGACTTCTCTGCATCATATTATAATAAGAATGAATATCATAATCCCCTCGTGCGCATATGCCGCGCGAGGGGATTTTTCGCCGTGAGCCGCCTTTGTGAAAAGCCCGCGCCGCGCGAAGTATATTTTTCTCATTTTGCAAAATAATAAAAACAAAAAAGCAAAGGCAGATGAAAATGGAAAACTATAGCGGAATAAAAGCGGCGGTAAAGGGGATATTTGCGGATGTCGCCGATTTTAGCGAAAGGGAGATAACGCTCGGTCGGCTTCGCCTTTCGGTGATGTATTTAAGCAATTATTCCTCCAAGCGCATGATAACGGAATATATCATATCGCCCGTTTGCCGCGCATATGAGGAGGGCGCATTTTCCGGCGACAATGAGCGGGAATTTTCACCCGAATCGGCGATAACCTGCTCGTCGGTTTCGGATATAGCGGACACGGATGGGGCAAAAGAAGCGATACTGGAGGGCTCATGCCTTGTTCTCTACGCATACGGCGATGGCGGATGCCGCATGCTCTCGGTATCGACAAAAAACGAAGAGGGGCGCTCCGTCACGGAGCCTGAGACGGAAAATGTCATCCGCGGCGCACACGAGGGCTTTGTCGAGAGCGGCGAGCAGAATGCCATGCTCCTGCGGCGACGGCTGAAAACGGAGCGGCTGAAAAAGATAGATATGCAGATAGGGTCGCTTACGAAAACCTCCGTTTCCGTCATGTATATAGAGGGCATAGCCGATAAAAATGTGATAAACGAGCTGCTCTCGCGGCTTCGCGCGATAAAGGCGGACAGCATACTTGATTCTGGCTATATCGAGCTTTATATACAGGACGGCGGCTGTTCGCTTTATCCCACGGCAGGCAATTCCGAGCGACCCGACAAGGTGGCTGCCAAAATGCTCGAGGGGCGCGCCGCCGTGATAGTGGACGGCTCGCCCGTTGTGCTGACCGTGCCGTATCTTTTCTGCGAGGCGCTTCAGGTGACGGAGGACTATTCCAAAAGCGTCTTTTACGCCTGCTTTGTGCGCCTGCTCCGTTTTGTCGCTATGACCACCGGCATATATCTGCCCGCACTTTTTGTGGCGCTGACGGTATGGCATCCCTCTCTGCTTCCAGCCGCCTTTGAGGAAGCTCTGCTGAAATCGCGCGAGGGAATGCGTTTTTCGATATTTGCCGAGGTGATACTGATATTTTTGCTCTTTGAGATAGTGCGCGAGGTAGGACTCCGCATGCCGAAAGCCGTGGGCAGTGCTGTCGGGCTTGTCGGCTCGCTCATCCTCGGAGAAAGCGCCGTGAAGGCGGGTATCGCCTCATCTACCGTTATGGTTTTCGTCGCGCTTGCCGCGATATGCAATTTCATTGCGCCGCCGTATATGAATCCGAATGTGATATATCGCCTTGCGATGATACTTGCGGCAGGAGCCTTCGGGCTTTTCGGGTTTTCCGCGGCACTTGCGCTGAGTATACTCTCGTTCTGCTCGAAAAAAAGCTTCGGCGTGCCGTATCTCTACCCTCTCGCGCCGATGGATTTCAGCGCCATGCAGGACAGCATCTTCATGCTCCCCGTATGGAAGATGAAATACTCGCCCTCGGCGCTCTCCGGCAAGCGCATGATACGCACCTGCGGCAGAAAAAAGGAGGATACGGAGAGATGATAAAAAAGCGAAAAAGAGACGGGCTCTCTCTGCCTGCGCTCTTCTTTTCACTTTTCTTCTGCGGCGTTTCGGGGCTGTATATCTACGGCGTGCGCGATTTTTCTTCCCTCGCCTTCTATATCCTCGTTTCGCTCGCGATAAGCCTCGCCGCTACGCTCGGCGCACGCAGGCAGAGCGGAAATCTCCGCCTGTATTTTGAGGCGGGCATCGGCAGAGGTGCCGCACCGCTCTTCTGCGGACTTATCGCGGCGATGACGGCGGTTTCGCTCTCGTGCGATGCCGTTTCGCTCTGCATACGCATAAGCTCCGTTTACGGCGGCTGTGGAAGTGCGGTCTTTCTCATAATCGTGCTTATCTGCGTATGGTCGGCAATGTGCGGCGCGGGTGCCGTTTCGGGCAGTGCGCAGATAAGCGTCATGATAGCGGTGCCGCTTGCCCTGCTCGCGCTTTTCTCGCATCCCTCACTTTATATCTGTACCTATGCCGACGCATACAGTGCGCTGAATGCACTCGGCGGAATGGGAGCCGTATTCTGCCTCGTTTCACATACCTGTTGCGGCGGTGATCCCGATATAACGGCGGCATTCGGCGCACGCTCAAAAGTACCCGAAAACCGTGCGCTCTCCGTGCTTGCAGTTTCCTGCGGTGCATTTGTCTCGGCGGCTGTATTTCATGCGCTCGTCGCCCATGCAGCGTATACAGCCGGCGTAAAAATATTCTTCATTTTCGCCGAATGGATTTTCTCCTTTATCAGGCTCGGAGCATATGCCTTCACCCTGTGCGACTGCGCTTCCTCGCAGAAAAGCACCGCGGCAAAAACTGCTGTTTCCTCCGTGATATGGCTCTCCTCTGCGGCAACGCTCGCCGCTTTTTCGCGCGGCGGTCGTGCCTGCCGTCTCCTCTTTGATATTGCCGCCGTCGTAAATGTATTTTTTGTCGTCATGCTCGCAGCCGACGTGCTTTTCCGAAATAAAAAGAGCCGCCGAGGCGTAGCAAAAAGAGGATAATGCCATATAATGTGACAGTGGGCGGACTTTCGTTTTCGGCGAGAGTCCGCACGAAACCCGAAAGGAGAAAATATATGGCAGAAAATTCATCTGTGGGATATCTCATAGTTCAGGTCTCGTCCGCATTCGGCGCCATGCCGATACCGAATGCCGCGGTAGCCGTGCGCACGGTGACGGACGGTGTACCGAAAATATATTCGGTCATGGTAACCGACAGCGACGGCAGGACGGATGCGCTCGCTGTTCCTGCTCCCGACCCGTCGCTTTCGCTTATCCCCGGGAGCACTACCCTTCCGTATTCCGTAGTAAATATAGAGGTGTCGGCAGACGGATATTACGGCTATACGGCACTGAATGTACCTGTTTTTGCGGGGCAGACCTCCATTCAGAGCGTGAACGCCATTCCGATACCCGATTCGCAGAATTTCACCGTCAATCCCGACCTTAATCTGACGGTGAACGAGAGCGAGCCGCCGAATCTCTGACAGGAGGAAAAAATGGATATTTATCCCGTCATTCCAGAAACGATAACGGTGCATCTCGGCGCGCCCGACTCCGCCGCCGCAAATGTCACCGTAAGCTTTCCCGATTACATAAAAAATGTCGCCTCAAGCGAGGTTTATCCCACATGGCCGGAAAACGCCATCCGCGCAAATATCTACGCGCAGATATCCTTTGCGCTCAACAGAGTCTATACCGAGCATTACCCTTCGCTCGGCTATGATTTCGATATCACCAATTCCACGGCTTATGACCAGTCCTTTGTAAACGGCAGGGAAATTTTTGAAAACATAAGCCGGATAGTGGATGAAATCTTCAATAGCTATATCAGGCGAGAAAATTCGTTAGAGCCGCTTTTCGCCTCATACTGCAACGGTACGACCGTCACCTGTGACGGGATTTCGCAATGGGGCAGCGTCAGCCTTGCCGAGCAGGGGCTTACGCCTTATGATATCCTTAAAAATTACTATGGGGACGATATCGAGCTTGTCACCGACGCGCCTATCGCAAATATAGAGCCGTCGCTGCCCGCAGGTCCCATAAAGCTCGGCTATTACGGAAATAATGTGCGCTTCATTCAGGTGCGCCTGAACAGGATATCGGCAAATTATCCGTCGATTCCGAAAATTCAGCCCGTGGACGGCATTTACGGACCCGAAACGGAAGCCGCCGTAAAGGAATTTCAACGCATTTTCAACCTCACGCAGGATGGAATAGTAGGTCCCGCCACATGGTATAAGATACAGTTTGTTTTCAATTCCGTGAAGCGGCTGAGCGAGATACAGAGCGAGGGCGTGCTGATAGGTGAAGTGCAGAAGCTGTTTCCGGCAAGTCTGAAGCTCGGCGACAGCGGCATGGGTGTTTCCGTTGTACAGTATTTTCTGCGCATAGTCGGGCTTTTCAATCCCGATATACCCATCATCGAGGTCACGGGAACATACGACGAGGCGACAGCGGAGGCTGTCCGCGCCTTTCAGGAGCAGTACGGTCTGCCGCAGACAGGCGTAATGGATGCGGAAACATGGTATACGCTCTTTGATGTTTATACGGGTGCCGTAGCAACGGTAACACCCGAACAGCTCGGCGTTTCGAGCAAGCCCTTTCCGGGGCGTTTTCTCAAGCTCGGCTTTGAGGGTGACGATGTGCTGACCCTGCAAAAATATCTGAATGCCGCAGGCAAGGAATACGGGCAGATACCGACCGTTCCGGAGGACGGCATTTTCGGCGAGGAAACGCGCGATGCGGTTTATGCCGCGCAGGCTGTTTTTGATTTTCCGATAACGGGAACGGTGGGTCCGCTTCTCTGGAGCGCGCTTGCCAATATCTATACATATGTTGAAAGCGGAAATGCCCGCGTCGCGGGGCAATATCCCGGGAACAGCGATAAATTTTCCTATTCCGAGACGGAAAATACAGATGAAGGCGGTGGCGCAAATGAATGAAATATATGAGCTTCAGGTGATGCTTCGGCGCATAGCGCAGATTGATAAATGTATTGATGTGGTCAATCCCTCGGGGGTATACGACAGGGAAACGGCGGATGCCGTTTCCGAATTGCAGGAGCAAAACGGGCTTCCCGTGACAGGCAGAGTGGACAATGCCACATGGGATATGATAACGGCACTTTTCACCGCTGCCGTCGGCAGGATAACGGGCGGCGGAACTCCGCTTTATGTTTTTCCTCACTCAAATTATGCGGTGAAAGCCGGCGAAATAAGCGATATCGTGATGGCGGTACAGCTCATGCTGAATGCGCTCTCGCATGTATATGACGACTACTATGAAATTTCCCCGAGCGGCGTATATAATACGGAAACAAAGGATGCCGTCACACATTTTCAGGGAATAAACCGCCTGCCGCAGACAGGCGTTGTCGATGCCAAAACATGGGATGCCATGGCGACGAATTATAATGCGTTTGTGAATAATCCGTACTATGAATAGGGATGTGCAGGGGCTGTTTTTGATTGCAGGGAAATTGACCGCGTTCGTGAAGCAAACGCGGTCAATTTCCGATGAAAAAAGATACTTGGAAAAACTTTTCTTATGGTGTTCTTTTCGCTTGTCCGAAAAGAACGAAAAGGACAAAAAGAGGAAAGGGTTGACTCCCGTCTCGGCGACGCCGACACACATGCTCCGCATATGTGTCAATCCCTCTTTTAAACACCTTCCGTCGCCTCGCGGCGACTCGTGCGAACAAAGTGCCCCGACCGTCCCGCAATTGCTGAGCCACGGCTACAGGTTCGAAACGCTCAAGCGCCGACTCGGATTCGCTGCTGTGCCATGTCGGGCTATGGCGAACCTCGCGGTTCAGGTTTGGGTGCGTATATGGTGCGAACATAGTGAGATAGGGTTTGTTTCGGCAATATACAGTAGTAACACCTCATCCGTCGCGGTAAACCGCGCCACATTCTGCCCCAGTCTCGGCGCCGCCGACCGAGTTTGCTCCGCAAATCGGTCAATTCCCCACCGGAGAAGGCTTATCAAGCCCATCACTACAGACTAACTACGCCATTTTGCGCTGTGCCATTTTAAAAGCAATTATCTTTTTACGCGTGTACCTTTTTACTTTAAAGAAATTGGTTTTTTGCCAGCCTTCTCCAGTGGGAGAAGGTGGCAGCCGTAGGCTGACGGATGAGG
>CAJKRH010000054.1 GCA_905202255.1 uncultured Ruminococcus sp. | reverse complement strand
GCCACCTCTGAACGGCGTCGCCGAGACGGAGTATACCAAAAGTCATCAAAGAGAGTTTTCCCCTCTCTTTGAGAACTCTTCCCGCGTGCACGAGTCAGTCGCGCGAGCCATGCGTGGCAAGTGCGTGCGGCAAAGGACAGAGCGAAAGTCGGCGGTTTTGCACTCCCCACAGATTCATCTATACCACGCGTGCGAACATAGCGCACGAGATAGCCGAGTAGATTCGTGCACGCATTGTCTGCACGCCCGCTATAAATGCAAGGCGGGCGTGAATCTAATATGTGCGCTGACAGGATAGGGATATGTCTTTTATTTTGGTTGTTGGCTTTGCTTGGATTATATCTTGTAGGGGTCGGCGCTACCCTGTCTCGGCGACGCAGGGCAACGCTCCGCATTGCTTAATTCCACGACAACCCGAAAAAAAGCACGCCTTGCGGCGTGCCGTTTCATATGAGCTTTTCCATATAATCTATCGCCTCGGCGAGTGCGCCCTCGTCGCAATGGCAGACCTCTTTTTTCGATATCGCCTTGACTCGGTCGCAGGCGTTGGCGGGGCAGAATGAGAAATCCGCCTCGGAAAGCATTTCTATATCGTTATCAAAATCGCCTATGCAGAAAAGGCGGATATCCGGATTTTCCTTTTTCAGCTCATCGCGCATTTTTGCGAGGCGATATGCCTTGGAAATGCCGAGCGGCAAAACCTCAACTATTTTTGACGTGGACCTCGTGGCGCTGAAAACGCCGCCGAAATTCGCGATGATATATTTCCGCATTTCCTCAACCGTATCGAGGTCATCGGAGGACACGACTATTTTGAAAACGCCTTCTCCCGTGAAATCCTGCGCGGAAACGGTATAGAGCATACTGTCCAGCCCGTATTTTGCGAGTTGCCTGAGCACAGTCTTATCATCATCGAGCGCGAGAAATCCCCGCTCCGTCGTCGTGCGCACGCCGCTTTCGGGAAATTCGCGCCTTATGGCGGCAAAAAGCTCCTTCACGCTCGCGGCATTGAGATAAAGCGGGTCGATTATTTCCTTTTTTATCGGGTCATAGAGATAGCTTCCGTTACAGAGAACATAAGGGAGACCCGCTATCTCGCAGTGGTCGCATTTGACCACCGTATTTATATCATAATGGTTTCTGCCCGTGGCAAAACAAAATCTGCCGCCGTTTTCCCTGAAATATTTCAGCGCGTCTATATTCCTCTGCGCCATCGGTTGCATGTATGATGCAAAGGTTCCGTCCACATCGGAGGCAAAAATAATATTTTCGAATTTTTTCATGTTTTACTGTACCGACATGCGCAACTTGCGCAGTAACTCTTCAAAATAATCGGGAAGCGGGCAGGTCAGCGCCATGCTTTCCCCTGTTCTCGGGTGTATAAAGCGGATTTCACCGGCGTGGAGCGTTTGTCCGCAGAGCCCGCGCCCGAATTTCTGCTCGACAGCGTCTTTCGGTCTGCCGTAGACATCATCGCCGAGTATCGGATGCCCGATGCTCGCGAGATGCACACGTATCTGATGCGTGCGCCCTGTTTCAAGCTCACAGCGCACAAGCGTCGCGCCCGAAAAATGCTCCAGCGGATAGATATGCGTCACAGCCCGCTTGGAGTTTTTCTCCGTCACAGCCATTTTTTTGCGGTCGGTCGGGTGCCTGCCTATGGGCTTGTCCACCGTTATCGGCTCGGGGATATTTCCCAGCGCCACGGCATAATATATACGGCTCACGGCATGTTCCTTTATCTGCTCGGAAAGCGCGAGGTGCGCCTCGTCGTTCTTTGCGACGATGAGCAGTCCGCTCGTGTTTTTATCTATGCGGTGAACTATCCCGGGGCGAGCCGTGCCGCCTATACCCGAGAGCGAATCGCCGCAGTGTGCCATAAGAGCATTGACGAGCGTGCCGTCGTAATTTCCCGCCGCGGGATGAACAACCATGCCTTTAGGCTTATTGATGACGATGATATCGCTGTCCTCATAGACGACATCGAGCGGTATTTCCTCGGCTTTAACCTCATACGGAGCGGCAGGTGGAATCTCCGTTTCCACCGTGTCGCCCTCGCAGACCTTGTATTTCTTCTCCGCCGCTTTTCCGTTTACCGTGACGGCGCCGCTCTCGATGAGCTTCTGCGCATAGGAGCGCGTTATCCCCTCGGCGGCGGAAACAAAAACATCGAGCCGCCCGCCGCCCGCTTCCTGCGATACGGTGAGCTTACTCATCTTTTTCTCCGTTCTCTTCCCCGTCTGCCGCCGCTTTTTCGGCTTTTTCCGCTTCTTCCTTTTTCTTATCGCGGAAAAATTCCTTATCTATAAAGATAAGATATATAAACATCAGCGCGGCGCCTACCGTCACGCAGATATCGGCGACATTGAAAACGGGGAAATCGATGAACTGAAAATTCAAAAAGTCCACCACCGCGCCGGCGAAAACGCGATCTATCATATTACCCGCCGCGCCGCCGATAACGAGCGAAAGCGAAAATCCGAAAAGAAAATGAAGATTTCTGTATTTATAGAGCATTATCGGCAGGGCGATGAGCGCCGCGGCGGAAATGATGATAAATATCCAGCGGTTATCGCTGAGCATGCCCCAAGCCGCGCCGCGGTTTTCTATATACTGAAATTCTATTATTCCTTTGATAAAAGGAGCCGTTTCGTACAGCTCCATATTTTTCACCACAATTAGCTTTGTCACCTGATCGAGGATAACGCTCACAGCTATGACGGCTACCCAGAGCCACATAATGTGAGGCTTGTTTTTCTTATTCATAATATCTCCAATTATTTTTCGGTTTTTGTCCCCGCAAGGAGCGCATCGACATCGAGCTTAAGCTGCTTGCCGAAGTTGCCTGCCTCGTCCTTTGCCGCATCCTCGCATTCGTCGAGCAGCTCTATGACGGAGGGAACGACGGATTTGCGCCTGTGCCCGCCCTTCTTTGCCGTTTTTACATCCGGCTCGGGAGCTTCCGCGAGCTTCTCGGCGGCGTTCTTGTCGTCGTCCTTCAGCTTCTCCGCCATGTCGTCAACCTTATCGAGCAGTTCCGCATTCTTCTCCTCTTCGCTCAGTATATCGTCGAGCTTGAGGTCGTATTCCGCGGCTATCTCGCGCTTGAGATTTGTCACCATGCGATCGACATATTTATCGGAGGTAAGCTCGTCATATTCGTATATCGGAGCAATCTGGTCGATAAGCTCTATATGCAGGCGGTATTTTTCGAAAAGCTCGTTTTTGAAGTTGAAAACAGCCTCCTGAATCTCGGCAAGGTCGCTTTTATGAGTCTCTATCTTCTCGCGGAAATTCGAAAGTATCGCGTCACAGCTTTTTTTGACGGAGGCGATGATATCGTCGGCGCGCCCGTAGGCGTCGCTCACTATCTGGTCGGCGGCACGCTTTGCCACCTCGAGAGTTTTCTTTACCTGCTCCTCTTCTTTCTCTACACCTGAAAGGCGCGAAAGAGCCTGCGCAAGGCTTGCCTCCAGCTCGGCATTTTCGCGGTAGAGCGCCGAGTAATTCTCGGTCAGGCGATTTATATATTCGTCCACCTCCGAAGTATTATAGCCGAGTATGGTTTTTGAAAAATCTCTGCTTGAAAGCTTATTCTGCTGTGTAGGCATATATCCACCCTCCGTAATTTTACGGCAAAACCGCATCAAATCACAGGCGGCAAAAGCAAATCGCTTCTGCCGCCCCCGTTTTTTCTCAAATATGTAGCACGCTCCGCATACCTTATGTCATGCGGCAAGGGCACCTTTCGTTTTTATCAGAAAAGTGTATCGCTGGTAAGGTCTACGGGCGGACGCTGTGAAGCGGGCTTTTCCGCACTTCTGCCGCTGCCGGAGCTCATAGGGTCGCTCGAAACATCGACATTTCTGGGCGTGATAACGAAAGTATTGTTCGCTACGCGCAGGAACTGACCGTCGATGGAGTAAGCAACACCGGAAAGGAAGTCCAGCATTCTTCTTGCCGTCTCCTTATTTGTAGCTTCAAGATTTATTACAACCGTGCGATTGTTGAGCAGGTGATCTGCTATCTGATTGCCGTCCTCATAGCGCTCGGGACGGACAACCTTCATTTCGATGGCGGCAGAGCTGAGCCCTACGCCCGAAGAAGGTCTGGAAGAAATGACCGGCTCAGCGTAATCGCTGTCGTCGGAAACCGGATAAACTCCGTCGTCATAATCCTTTTCTGTGCTGACCATGCTTTTTATTTTGTTCAGAAATCCCATGAAAAACCTCCGCTTTTATTATTCTTGACTTATATGTGACCCTTCCTTTTCGGAAACAAGAATTATATTTTTTATATTATAACACACAAGCGTATAAAATTGCAATCTCTTTTTTGCAATTTCGGAAAAAAATTTTTCCGAGCGCCGTCATTCTATCATTTTGCCGTCCCAGAGGTCGGCTTCGCCTATTATCAGGCGGTCATAGAGACGCAGTTCCCCGCCCTTTTCTATTATGAAATAGCCGTCCTTTTCGAAAACGGGTGTCACCTCGCGCACGGCGGCAAAGCCCTTTTTGAAAATATAGACATAAGGCTTTCCCGTATCGCGGGAAATGCGCACGCTCGACGACGGTATCTTGTAGCCCTCGTATGTTTTCGCGGTGATGACGACATTCTGCTTCCTCGTGAAATCGAAATCCTCGGGCAGAAGCGAACAAGAAAGCACGAGCAGGTACGAGCGACCGTCCGCACTCCGTTCCTTTCGCTCGAGCTTCATCTCAAGCGAATCCGTATGCGTATTGTCGGTAAATCGGCAGGCGTATGTTTTGCCTACGGAAAGCCCCGAGGCAACTTCGCTTTCCGTTTTCAGCGCGAAATACCACTTCGGCGAATAGACGAGCGCACCCGCCGTATTTGCCGAGGAAGCCGTCAGGCTCCCGAGCGAATCGAAGCTCTCCGCCGTCAGGTTCATCGCGGCTTCCGTGCCGAAAGCCGAATCGAGCCCGTCCGAGAGATGGTAATAGTAGCCCGAGCGCACCGCCGTTATCGGCGTATAGCCGTGCCCGAGGCTGTTTTCTATGAGCGCCTTTCGGCTCTCGAGTATCGCTATCTCCGATTTGTAGTCGGAAACGCCGTTTGTCAGCAGTGCGCGCTTGCTTGTCATCACGGCAAGCTCATGCGCATATTTTTTCATCGCGGTGACATCGCCCGAAGCGCTCTCGGCGGCAATTCTTTCGTGCAGGCGCTCTATCTCCTCGTCGACCTTTGCGGAGCTTTCGCCCGCGCGCACCGCCGCCTCGGTATATATTCTGATATTTTCGTTTATGATATCGAGCTGTTTTGTCGCCTCGTCATTGGAATAGACGAATATTTTCGCCACGGTGCTCCCCGCGGCAACCTTTGCGCCGTTTTCGTAGATATAGCCGCGCGTGCCGGCGTTGCCGGAATAGAGCGTTTCGGCATTGCGGAAGATATAGCCCACCTCCGAGACCGTCTCGGAAAAGGTATCCTCCTGCACGGTGAAAAGCTTCACACTGCCGCCGAAGCCCGAGAGAATATGATACAGCACATAGACCGTGAAAAGCAGGCAGGCGCATGCCGATGCCGCATATTTTGCTATTCTGCCCATCATATCCCTCCTTTGGATTTCGGTTTCAATCGTGTATTTGCTTTCGTATTTTTAATGTGCGAACCGCTTCAGCTTCTGTCAATCAGTTCAAAGACCGCCTTTGCAAGCTCGTTTTCGTCCGCGTAATCGTCTATATAAAATCGGTTTGCCCGCTCGGAGGCGGAAAACCACGTGAGCTGGCGCTTCGCATAGCGCCGCGTGGCTCGCTTCAGCTCCGCGGCACATTCGTCGAGGGTTTTCTCGCCGCGTATCCACGGCAAAAGCTCCTTATAGCCTATGGCGCAGGCGGCTGTGGTGTTCGTCGTAAGACAGCCGCTCTCCCAGAGCCGCCTTGTTTCCTCGGCAAGTCCCGTTTCGAGCATTTTGTCGACGCGGCGGTTTATCCTCTCGTAGAGTACCTCGCGGTCGCGCACACCGAGCGCGATTATCAGCGCGTCATATGGGTTTGCCGCCGCCTTTGCCTTGGCATCACTTTCGGTTTTTGTCATGCCGCTTTTGCATATTTCTATCGCGCGGATGACGCGCTTTATGTTGTTTTCATGTATGCCCGATGCCGCGTGCGGGTCGAGCTTCTCAAGCATACACCACAGCTCATGCGTGCCGCGCTCGTCTGCTATCCTGCGCAGCTCCTCACGAAGCGCGGGATTGCTCTCGCTCTCGGAAAAAGGCAGGCGGTCTGTCACCGTGTCCATATATAGTCCCGTACCGCCGCAGAGCACCGGAAGCGCACCGCGGCTCTTTATCTCCGCTATGGCTTCGTGTGCGCGCGCGGCAAAATCCGCCGCCGAGAAAGATTCCTCGGGCGAGCAGATATCTATCATATGGTGCGGCACTCTTGCCCGCTCACTCTCATCGGGCTTTGCCGTGCCGATATCCATGCCGCGATAAACCTGCATGGAATCGACGGAGACAAGCTCTCCGCCGTATTTTTCACATATTGCGAGAGCCAGCGCGCTCTTGCCGCTCGCCGTCGGTCCCGCCACAGCTATTATTTCTTTCATTGTAAAATATCCCGCTTCTTCCGGCTTCACTCTATCAGCATCGCATCGCCGAAGGAGAAAAATTTATAGCCCTTATCCACAGCCTCCTTGTAGGCACGCATGATAAAGTCCTTGCCGGCAAGTGCCGAGACAAGCATGAGGAGCGTGCTCTCGGGCAGGTGGAAATTCGTTATCAGCGCGTCCACCGCCTTGAATTTATACCCGGGATATATGAAAATCCCCGTGTCATCCTCGGTGGCATGAACTATACCGTCCTCATCGGAGGCACTTTCAAGCACGCGGCATGAGGTTGTGCCCACGGCAACTATTCTGCCGCCGTTCGCCCTCGCGCGGTTTATCTTCTCCGCGCTTTCCTCCGTTATGCTGAAAAATTCCGTGTGCATATGATGGTCGGTTATGCTCTCGACCTTCACGGGACGGAATGTGCCGAGCCCTATATGCAGCATAACCGGCGCTATTTCCACGCCCATTGCCTTTATCTTATCGAGAAGCTCTGTTGTAAAATGCAGTCCCGCCGTCGGCGCGGCGGCACTTCCCTCTTCTCTTGCGTATACCGTCTGGTATCGGCTCTTGTCACGCAGAGCCTCCTTGATATAGGGCGGCAGGGGCATTTTGCCTATCTCATCGAGTATGGAATAAAGATTCTGCCCGCCGCTCCTGTCATATTCAAAGGTAACTATGCGGTTTCCGTCGTCGACAATCTCATCGATATGCGCGATAAGCTTTCCCCCGCCGAAGGAAACGCGCATTCCCTCGCGCAGGCGTCTGCCCGGGCGCACGAGAGTTTCCCATGTATCGAGATTTTTCTGGCGCAGAAGCACAAATTCCGCCTTTGCTCCCTCTCCGCCGTTTTCGTTTATCTTTTCGCCGTAGATGCGCGCGGGTATAACCTTGGAATCGTTTATCACAAGCACATCGCCCTCGTGCAGATATTCCGTTATATCGCGGAATATGCGATGCTCCACAGTCTGCTTTTCCCTGTCGAGCACCATAAGACGCGCTTCATCGCGCTTTTCGCTCGGATGCTGTGCTATCAGCTCCTCAGGCAGATAATAATTGAAATCAGCCGTTTTCAGCTCTGTCGGCTTCAGCTCGTTCTTAATCAATTTTATTTTCCTCTGTGGTTTATTCTATGGTTTCGCCAGAAAGTCTTACGAGAAATTCTTCAAGGTCATCGGCAAGAGGCGAAATATCGTCGCATATTATTATCTTGTCTACCCAGAAAGCCTTGTAAATGCGGGTTATCATTATCTGCGTTATGGCGACAGCCTTGTTGTCTGCATCAAAGGCGGCATCGTCGCGTATCTCCTGCATCGTGCAGGTCTCGCCCTCGCCGAGCTTCTGCGCATCGGCTATCTCAATGGCTTTTTCGTCATCCTCCGCCTTTTCCTCGGCTGTTTTCGGGCGCTTTACTATGACGGAAGCGCGGCAATTGTAGCCGCATACATATTCCGCCGGCGTCTCAAGGCTGTCTGTCTTATAGTCAGTCTCGTCCGTGCAACGCTCGAATGCGCATGATATGCTGTGTCCGCATCTGCGGAATTTCTCTTCGTATTCCGCGCAGATTGCCTCTATCATGCCGCGGAGCGCAGTCTCCTTTTCGAAAATTTCTTCTTTTGTCATTTTGCTCAGTCTTGTTTCCATAGCGTCCTCCGAAAAAAGTTATGTAAAATTTTATTTATTTTCAGCAAAGTTATTGAAAAATACGGATTTTTAATGTAAAATATAAGTAATATAGTTTTGATGCCGCGTGCATCGCGATAATTTTTGAGAAAAGGAGCATACCGCGATATGGACAGAGACAACGATAAAACCGTAACCTTTACTCCCGAGATTGAAGGGGAGCTGGAAAACCGCTATATTTTGCAGGCCGTATACGATGCTCTCAGCGAAAAGGGATATAATCCGATAAATCAGATAGTCGGCTATATTCTCTCGGAAGACCCGACCTATATAACCAACTACAAGAATGCCCGCAGTCTCATCTGCAAGATAGACAGGGATGAACTGCTCAACAGCATGGTAAAGCAGTATCTCGGCATACTCTGACAGCGGCAGGGAGCGAGCGGTCGCTTTCCGCAATATTTTCACCCGAAACCGACGGCGTTTGCCCGCCGGTTTTTATTTTTCCGCGGCAAATCCGCGCAAGTATGCCGCCGCTTTTTATCCGATTATATTATAGCTTCATTTTTCATTTATTTCAAGCGTTTTTTCTAAAAAGTTACAATCTCGGCAAAAGTCGGCGCAAGTCTGCCGTATATGGCAGGAAAATCCGTCGGCGGCAGGGGATTTTTCCCGAATCCGCACTCCAGAGTGAAAGCGGGTATGCCGAAGCGTTCTATCACCCAGTCCTTGTAGCCGCCGTGCGAAGCGATGGCATCGGGCTTTGCGAGTGCATAGCCGCTCTTCTCCGCTATGATGCCGGCAAGCGCCTCCCCGCCCTCGGGGACATTCCCGCAGTAATCGTAATAAATCTCCTCGCCCTGCGTATGCAGAGCGACGGCGGCGCGCAGGCCCGCCGATATGCTCCGCGTAAAATCGCAGAGCGCGTGCGTTTCCGGTTCGCTCTCGGCATATTTCCCGCCGTAGCGCGTGCTTCCCGCCGTGAAAATGCCCATGCGCCGCTCCTCCCCGCGGCAAAGGTCAAAGCCTGCATTGTAATTGTGATTGAGATCCACGCCGCGCGCGTTAGCCTGCCAGCATGCAAGCTCATCTCCTCCGCGCATCCGCGAGAGCATATACCTCTCGTTTTCATCCGTGCGCCCGAGAGCTATCTCCGCGCCGTCGGGATTGAGCATCGGGATGATGTATATGCGCCGCTTCGAAAGCACCTTTGCAGTTTCGTCTCCCCATATGGCTCCCTCGGCGATATCGCGGGCAAATTTCAGCGCGAGCGCCGCCGTTATCCTCTCCATGCCGTGGTGCACGCCGACAAAAAGCACGCTTTTTCTGCCGCTGCCGAGCGAAAGGCAAGATATCTCCCTGCCGCGCACGCTTTTTCCCACGGAAAAGACCTCGACGGCACATTCCTTTTTCAGCTTTTCCGTCTCCTCCGCCATCTCTCTGTAGCCGACCTCTTTGCAATAATCCATAAAAACCTCCTGTTTTGCTTTACTCTCCTGATATTTTATGAACATATTTTCGATTTTGACAAAAATTTTCAGAAAAATGCGAACAAAGGTTTGACATTTTGAAAAAAGTGTGATAGAATATATGCGGATGATTATGAAAACCGAAAGGAAATACGAATTATGAAAGATTTAACCCCGCTGGAGCAGTCTGTATACAATTATATCAGCGGTACCATAGAGAAAGTCGGCTATGCCCCATCGGTGCGCGATATCAAAGCCGCCGTCGGCATAAAAAGCACCTCGACAGTGCATTCCTATCTCGAGAGACTCGAGAAAAAGGGCTATATCGTCAGGGAGCAGGGCAAGAGCCGCACCATCCGCACGCGCGAAAAGCATGATGAACCGACGGCAAAGAAGATACCGATACTCGGTCAGGTCGCCGCGGGCATGCCTATCCTCGCCGTGGAAAACTGCGAGGGTTATATTGATTTCTGCCCGACGGGAGCAACGCTCGGCGACGAGCTTTTTGCCCTGCGCATCAAGGGCGAAAGCATGATAGAAGCAGGCATCATGAACGGCGACTGTGTCATCGTCAGCAGAACAAGCTATGTCGAAAACGGCGATATCGCCGTCGTACTGCTCGACGACGAAGCCACGGTGAAAACATTCTACCGTGAAAACGGCGTTTTCCGACTTCAGCCGGAAAACCGAACGATGAAACCCATCATAGTAAAAAGCGTATACATTCTCGGAAAGGTCATTGCAAGCGTAAGATATTATGAATGATGTTATATTGCCGAGAATACTTTCCTCCACAGGCACGTTCATCGGCAGAGCAAACGGCAGGGATTATCGTCTCATTCCGCGGATAGCGGAGGATACCGTCTGCGACGGTTTTGAGCTGATGCTCCTCGAGGACTGGAGCGAGCGGCTTCCCGTCGTATGCGAATTTCTGCTCGCCTCGGGCTTTCTTCCCGAAACGGTTCATCTGGAAAAGAATATCGGTGTTCTGCTCTCCGCAGGCACGGAAAAGTGCGCGGGAGAGGCTCTCGAAATATTCCGCCGTGATATCGTTGCGGCATCAAGGCTCGGTGCACGACTCGCCGTACTGCACTTCTGGGGAGGCAGGCTCTCGGATTATCATATAGACAAAAATCTGCCGCTCATCCCGCTTTTCTATGATATAGCGGCGCAGTACGGCATTCTTCTCACGATAGAAAATATCCCCTGCGTATACGGCACGCCGCTTTTCATGTGGAACAGGATCGCCGCATATTATCCCGAGGCAAAGTTCATTTTCGATACGCGCTTCGGCGGCTTTCATAATGAATATAAGAAGATTTTCGCCTCTCCGCATTGGAAAAATGTATGTCATATGCACATAAGCGATTTCGGCGGAGAGATGATACATCCCATTCTCCATCCCGGAGAGGGCGCGATAGATTTTGATGACCTTTTTGCCGCGATGCCTTCTTATCCGCAGGCGATAGCGGTGGAGTCGCCCGTGCTCAACGGCAACGGCACAGTCGATATTGAAAAGTTGAACCGCACGGTCGCATACACGCGCGAAATGTGCGAAAAATACCGCAAATAGGCGGCATATAATTCGTTCCCCCGGCAGGAAGCAAGAAAAAACGGAAGTTTCACCCCCACTTTCGTCTATCTTGCTTCTTTTTTTGCGCGATTTCGCCGCCGCTGTTGCGGCGGGCACAAAGAAGCATAAAGAAGCTTTTCTTTAGTGAATTGTCAAGAGAAGTGCAACAAATTATCTAATTCTTGGATCCACAAATC
>CAJKRH010000053.1 GCA_905202255.1 uncultured Ruminococcus sp. | reverse complement strand
ATAAAACAAAAGTTTCTTTAAGCATCTCGCGGGCGAACATTGTTCGCCCCTACCATGACCCCAAGTACCGTCAACAGCCAAAGCAAAAGATTAAATCCCACCCGCTTTTTCTTTTGCACATGCAGGCGCAAAAGAAAAAGCTATCAAAAAGAAAACGCCGATAAGAGATTTCGCGCTCTGCGGAGCGCGACCGTCGCCGCCGACGGCTCGCGCCGCCTTTTGAAAAAGGCGAGCGAAAACTTTATTAAAAGTGCACGAAACTTTATCGGTGTGCGATACGAAAAAAGGAAATCACCGCGGATTTCCTTTTTTGTATTTACTTATTGCCGCGGTCTATATGCGCCTCGAGGCGATTTACTATCATATCGAAAGCGACGGCATTTTTTCCGCCCTCCTGCACGACGATATCAGCCATTCTCTTGCTCGGCTCCACATAGAGGTCATGCATCGGCTTGACGGTGGCTGTATACTGCGAGAGCACCGATTCAAGTGTGCGGTTGCGCGTTTCCATATCGCGCCTTATTCTGCGTATGAGACGGATATCGGCATCCGTATCGACGAATATTTTAATATCCATAAGATTACAAAGCCGTATATCGGAAAAAATCAGGATTCCCTCGATAAGTATTATCGAACGGGGCGCGATATTCACCGTTTCACTGCTTCTGTTATGGATAGTATAGTCATAAACGGGACATTCGACAGCTTCGCCGTTTTTGAGCTTTTTGATATCCTCAATCATCAGATCCGTTTCAAAAGAATCGGGATGGTCAAAATTTATTTTCGAGCGCTCCTCATACGAGAGGTCTTTATATCCCCTGTAATAATTGTCATGATGAACAATGGCGATATCATCGCCGAAATGCTCGATTATCTTGTCAGCGAGCGTCGTTTTGCCGCTTCCGCTGCCGCCTGCTATTCCGATAACGATTATATTATGCATTTTTCCGCCCTGCTATCAAAAAATAAGTTGTGGTTTGCCTGTCTTTTTATCCGAAAATTCAAGCGAGGAAAGGAATTTTTCCTTTGCATCGGCAAAAAGTGCCTCGTTTGAAGCATGGAGTGTGGCGATTTTTTCACCCTTGCCGACATAATCTCCGGTTTTCTTTGCCAGCTCTATGCCCGCGCCGAAATCAATACTGTCACCCTTATTCACTCTGCCCGCTCCGAGAAGCGAAGCGCAAAGCCCGATGCCCTCGGTATTCATATGAGAGATATAGCCGTCACGGGGCGACGCTATCTCTCTGCTGTAGGGTGCCCGCGGGAGCTTCGATGTATCTTCTATCATGGAAACATCGCCGCCCTGCGCCGCTATCCATTCTTTCATCTTGGCAAAAGCCGCACCGCTCTCTATTGATTTAGCAACCATAAGTTGCGACTCTTGCACTGAAATTTTCTTAAACATGGAGACGAGATTTGAGGCGAGTGCCACGCATATTTCATAGAGATCGCCCTTTTGCTCGCCGCGAAGTACGCGCACCGCCTCGGCCACTTCAAGTGAATTGCCCACATTATGCCCGAGCGGAATATCCATATTTGTGACGAGCGCACGGACATTTCTGCCGCACATGGTGCCGACTCTTATCATCTCGTCGGCAAGCTTTCTCGCGTCGTCGACCGTCTTCATAAAAGCGCCGCTGCCCGCCTTGACATCAAGTACGATGGATTTTGCACCTGCGGCGAGCTTCTTGCCCATGATGGACGAAGCTATGAGCGGTACGCAATCCACAGTTGCGGTTACATCGCGCAGAGCATACAGCTTTTTGTCGGCAGGAGCGAGATCGCCGCTCTGCCCGACTACGCAGACACCGACATTTTTAACGGTGTCGATAAATTCTTCTCTCGTCATCGCCGTGCGATAGCCCGCGATGGATTCGAGCTTGTCGACGGTGCCGCCCGTATGCCCGAGTCCTCTGCCGGACATTTTTGCCATCTTTCCTCCGAGCGAGGCGACGACAGGCGCGACTATCAGCGAGGTCTTATCTCCTACCCCGCCGGTCGAATGCTTGTCTACAGAGAGGTCACCGAACATCGAGAGGTCTACAACATCGCCCGAGCGCATTATCGCATCGGTCAGCACAGCCGTTTCTCCGCTTGTCATGCCGCGGCAACAGATAGCCATGCAGAGTGCCGAAGCCTGATAGTCGGGTATATCACCGCGGGTATAGCCCTCGACAAAGAAGCGTATCTCCGCCTCGTCGAGTGCCAGCCCGCAGCGCTTTTTATGAATGATATCATACATTCTCATGCTTATCTCATCCCCTTATCATAAGGTATGCCCTCTGCCTTCGGTGCGCGCGAGCTCTTCGAGGTGAAGGCAAGCACGACAAGCACCGCCACATAAGGAATAAGGTTATAGAAATACATCGGAAGTCCGAGGCTTTTAAAGAACGGAATTGACGAGGAAACGACGCCGAGGCACTTGAGAAAACCGAACATAAGCGAGCCGAGAGCGATGCCCAGCGGCTTCCAGTTTCCGAATATCATGATAGCGAGAGCGAGAAAGCCCATGCCAGCGACAGTGCCCTCGGAGGTACCGCCCGCCGTAGTCGCTATATAGATATAGCCGCCCATGCCGGCGAGCGCGCCCGAAACGGTTGTTCCGAGATAGCGCATCTTCTTTACATTTATACCGACGGAATCCGCCGCCTGCGGATGCTCGCCGCAGGCACGCAGGCGAAGTCCGAGTTTTGTTGTATAAAGAAGCACGGAAAGTATCACAAATACTATAATCGCGATATATGTAGATATATAAGCCTTATCGAAAAATACTCTGCCGACACTGCCGAGGTCATCATTTAAGATAACAAAACCGATATCCTTCGGCATAACAAGCTTATCCTGCATGAAGAATATTTTCACTATAAAGAGTGTGATGGCGGGAGCAAGCAGATTGAGCGCCGTGCCGCCGATGGTCTGATCGGCCTTCAGCTTGATAGCCGAGAAGGAGAGCAGAAGCGAGAAGAGCGCGCCCGCCAGTGCCGCCACAGCCATGGCTATGATGAAAAGCCACTGCGTGCCGACGAGGAGATCCGCCTTCTGAAAGAGATAAACCGTTATCGCTCCGATAAACGAGCCGAATATCATGATACCGTCGAGCGCGATATTGATAATGCCGCTTCGCTCGGCAAAAACGCCGGCAAGAGCAACTATCAGCAGCGGAATTGAATAAATCAGAGTTTTCTGAAGCAAAAATACCATTACTTATCATCCTCCTCTGTTTTTGTCTGTGCAGCATTCGCGCTTACCGCTTCGGCTTCATGCCGCTCGGCAATCTCCGCAGCCACGGCACCTGCCGCTTCCGCCGTCAGCGCTTTTTCTTCTTTTTTTGCCTGTCTTTCCGTGATGAAATCCTTGATGAACTTGGAGAAGCCCGCAAAATATATTATCACGGCAACGATGAGGTCGGATACATATTCATTGAAAGCGGTATATCCCGCGAGGTTGAAGCCGCCCTTGCCGATATACCGCAGGAATATCGAACTGAATATGACGGCTATCGGATTGTTGCTTGCGAGAAGAGCTACGGGGATGCCGTTGAAGCCCTCGCTCGGGAGAGTGCTGTATGTATTCCAGAGGAAATCGTTTTCGCCGTTCAGATACCAGAGTGCGGCGCCGCCGGCGGCAAGACCGCCCGCTATCATCATGGAAAGCACGATATTGCGCTTTTCGTTCATGCCGGCGTATTTTGCGCCGTTTTTATTGAAGCCGCAGGCTTTCAGCTCATAGCCGAAGGTCGTTTTATTCAGGATAATATATATTACTACAGCGAAAAGTATCGCAATGAAAAGGCTGATATCGATATGTGAACCCGGGAAAAGCTTATCCAGCCCGAATTTCGGAGTTGCCACGCCGTTTGTGATGGTCTTGCGGATGAATTTTGTCTTTGTCTCCGCGATATTGATAAATCGGTCGCCTGTCAGATAAAATACCCAGCTGACCGCGTTTGCGGCTATCCAGTTTGTCATGATGCAGACGATAACCTCATTTACATTGAAAACCGCCTTGAAAAATCCCGGGATGGCTCCCCAGAGCATACCCGCGAGCATGCCCGCGACAAGCGCGAGAAGCCACACGAAAAAGGCTGTATTCGGCGTCGTGGGGATGGAGAGCGCGACAAGAAGCGATGTCATGGCGCCCATGAGATACTGACCGGGCGCGCCGATATTGAAAAGTCCCGTTTTGAAAGCCACGGCGACGGAAAGACCCGTCATCAGGAGCGGCGCCGCCTCAAGCAGCATATCGCCGAACTGGAAGAGCGCGTCCTTTGCGCTTCCCGCGGCAAAAGGACCGCCGAGGATGATAGCCAGTCCCGAGAAAGCCTCGGAGATATCTATATCGCTCGATGTTATCGAAAGGATAAGCAGAACCACAAAACCGACGAGCATACCGCCGAGTATACAGAGCAACGAGGCGGCAACAGACTTTGTGCCGTCTTTTTTCAGAAAATTATTGAATTTATCATTTTTATTCATCGCCCTTTTCCTCCTTTGCGGCAGTCTGTCTCTTCGCGCCGGACATATAAAGTCCCAGTTCCTGCACGGTTATCTTCTTCGGGTCAAATTCGCCGACTATCTCGCCCTCATACATGACGAGAATTCTGTCCGAAACATTCATTACCTCATCAAGCTCGAGCGAAACGAGCAGAACAGCCGAGCCGCTGTCGCGCGATTCTATCATCTTTTTATGTATCGTCTCTATAGCGCCGACATCAAGTCCGCGCGTCGGCTGAACAGCCACGAGAAGGGTATGCTCGCGGTCAAGCTCGCGCGCGATTATCGCCTTCTGCTGATTGCCGCCCGACATGGAGCGCGCGGCGGTTTTCGAGCCCTGACCGGAACGCACATCGTAGCGGTCGATAAGCTCCTCGGAATACCGCTCCACCTCATCGAATTTTATGAATCCGTGCTTCTGAAATCTCGGCTCGAAATAACGCTGAAGCACGAGATTGTTCCCGAGCGAATAATCGAGGATAAGCCCGTGCTTATGCCTGTCCTCGGGAATGTGACTTATTCCGTGCGTATTGCGATAGCGCACGCTTTTGTGCGTGATATCGACTCCGCAGAGCGTGATCGTGCCGCTCTCCACCTTTTCAAGCCCCGTCAGCCCATGGACAAATTCCGTCTGTCCGTTTCCGTCGATGCCGGCGATACAGACTATCTCGCCCGCACGCACATCAAATGAAACATTGTGCACGCTGTCCTTCTTTTTGTGCTTGCCGTGCATGCACATATTTCTGACCTCGAGAACAACATCCTTCGGCTTTGCCGGCTCCTTTTCCACGATGAACTTGACATCTCTGCCGACCATCATGTTTGACAGCTCTTCCTTTGTCGTTTCGCTGACATTGACCGTGCCTATGTATTTTCCTTTGCGCAGAACGGTCACTCTGTCGGCAACAGCCATTATCTCATTGAGCTTATGCGAGATGAAGAGGATGGATTTGCCTTCCGCCTTCATTCTCTTCATGATATCCATCAGCTCGGAAATCTCCGCCGGTGTCAGCACAGCCGTCGGCTCGTCGAAAATGAGTATTTCGTTGTCGCGATAGAGCATTTTGAGAATTTCTGTCCTCTGCTGCATGCCTACGGTGATATCCTCGACAAGCGCGTCCGGATCTACATTCAGCCCATATGTCTCGGAGAGGCGCAAAACCTTTTCTCTCGCCTGCTTTTTGCGAAGAAAGCCGAATTTATTCGGCTCCACTCCGAGGATGATATTATCCAGCACGGAAAATACCTCCACAAGCTTGAAATGCTGATGTACCATGCCGATGCCGAGCGCATTTGCATCGTTCGGGTCGCTGATATCGACAACCTCGCCGTTTTTCAGTATTTCGCCCTTTTCCGGCTTGTAAAAACCGAAAAGAACGCTCATAAGAGTTGATTTTCCCGCTCCGTTTTCGCCGAGCAGGGCATGAATCTCGCCCTTTTTCAGCTGCAAGGTGATATCGTCGTTTGCGACGATGCCCGGAAATACCTTTGTGATATTCCGCATTTCAATGATATAGGGAGCTTCGCCCGCTTCATTTTGCGGTATATTTATCTTTTCTTCATTCATAAGCCTGTGCCTTCCTTCAATAAATATAGTTTTCATTCCCTTTTGAAGATGTAGCCGCGCGGATGCGCCTTCAGAAAGAAATGAGCCGGCTATAACAGAATGCCGTATGTGCGCCGATTGGCGCACATACGGCGAACTGAAAAACTATTTATTATTTTTCAAAATCGATAGTTGTGTTTGTAAGACCTTCGGAGAGCCAGTCTGCATAGTTTGCAGCTTCGGGAACCTTGCTTACGGGAACTATTGTACCGTCTTTGATTTTATTGAAGAGCTCTGTATACTCAGCAACGGTGAACTTGGAGAATCTCCATGAATCCTTTGCTGTGGGCAGACCTGTAGCGTTATCGGCAGCACCGAGGTCCTGAACCTTGTTTGCAAGCTCGGTATTCCACTTATCTGCATAGAACTGACCGAGAACCTGCTGAACGGATACTGCAAGCTCCTTCATAGCGGATGTTATAATCTGGGATGACTGAGCGGACTGGTCTGTATCAACACCGACTATCTTTGCATTCGGATATTCAGCAGCCGCGGATTTAACCGACTGAAGCATGGAGCCGCCGCAGGAGAATACTACTTCTGTACCTGCCGCATACCAGCCTGCGATCTGTGTCTGAAGATCGGGAGAAGCCGAGAAGCCGTCGCCGTACTTGTAGCTGTACTTGATTGTGATATTTTTGCCGAGCTCCTTTGCAGCTGCTTCGGCGCCCTGAACGAAGCCGTAGCCGAAACGGTTGCACGCGGGATTTGCACCGCCGCCGCCGCGACCGTGTAGCCGAGCTTTGTGTAGCCCTCTTTAACCACTGCATAGCCTGCCATGTAGCCGCATTCCTGCTCTTTGTAGGTGATAGCGGTAACATTGTCAAGACCGAGTGCCCAGCCGTCAACAAATACAAACTTGACATCGGGATTTTCCGTGGCAACAGTCTTTATGGCTGTTTCCTGAAGGAAGCCGGGGGTAACGATAATCTTGGCGCCGTTGTTGATAGCCTGTCTCATAGCGGCTATACGGTCGTTGTCGCTGGCGTCGGAGCCGTTGTCGGGCTGATAATACTTGTAGGTGAGACCGTTTTTCTCGGCATAAGCCTTGGCACCCTCATATGTGCCCTGGTTGAAGCCGCCGTCCATAAGCTGACCTACATCCGTAACCACTGCGATTTCAAATGTCTTTTTGCCGCAGGATGCAAAAGCAACACAGCAGGTAGCGAGCATTGCAATGCAAAGGAAAACAGAAATAATCTTTTTCATCGTATTTCTCCTGTTGTTTTTTTGGGATAGACCCATATTTTTGTTTAAAGTGTAAAACTTTAATACTACAACTATTATATATGATACGCTTTTGTTTGTCAATGCTTTTTTGGCATATTACATATAAATTTTATCTGTAGTTTTATACGATTGTGCAAATTTAACATTTTTGCGGCATTGCTATAATGCAAACCGCACTATAGAGGCATCAGAGTTTTGCCTTAGCCATGGAAACGGCTGTTTCGAGCGCAAGCTCCATCATTGCCGTAAAAGAGGTCTGGCGTTCAAGTGCGCTGGTCGCCTCGCCGGTCACGAGGTGGTCGGACACGGTGAAAATACCGAGCGCACGCTTGCCCGCTCTTGCCGCATTCATATAGAGTGCGGCACTTTCCATTTCCACTGCGAGCACACCCATTTTAGCCCATGCATTCTTTACCTGCATCCAGTCGGGAAGTCCCGCACCGTCGCCGTAGAAGCAATCGGAGGAGAGCACATTGCCGACATGATAATTGCTTATGCCCAGCGCTTTTGCGGATTCCACGCAGGCGGAAAGCAGAGCAAAATCGCATATCGGCGCAAAGGTTCCGGGAAGATGAAACTGCGCGGCATAGTTTGAATCAGTGCAGGAACCCTGACCGATAACTATATCGCGGATATGCACCTTTTCGGAGTAGCCGCCGGCGGAGCCGACGCGAATGATATTTTCAACTCCGAAAAAGTTGAAGAGCTCATAGGAATATATGCCGATAGACGGGATACCCATGCCGCTCGCCATGACGGAAACGGGAGTACCCTTGTATTTTCCGGTATAGCCCTGTATACCGCGGACATTGTTTACGAGCCGCGGAGCCTCAAGAAAATTCTCCGCAATGAATTTCGAGCGAAGCGGGTCGCCCGGCATGAGAACGGTGGGAGCGAAATCCTCGGGTGTCGCATTTATATGCGGGGTAGGGTAATTTGCCATATTGTCCTCCTTTAATATCCGACGGATTCCGTCGGCAATTTCTTTACTATTTTTACTATTCTGCTCGTGCCGAGACGCGATGCGCCGAGCGCGAGGAATTTTTCGGCATCCTCGAGCGACGAGATGCCTCCTGCCGCCTTTATTCTGACATGTTTTTCAACATGAGCGGCAAAAAGCGCGATATCATCAAAGGTTGCGCCGCCTGTGGAAAAACCTGTGGAGGTTTTGATGAAATCCGCACCAGATTTGTTTACTATCTCACACATCTTTATCTTTTCTTCATCGGTGAGCAGGCAGGTTTCGATGATAACTTTGAGTATATGACCAGAGCAGGCAGCCTTTACGGCTTTTATCTCGGCGAGCAGGTCGTCATATCTCTTATCCTTGAGCCAGCCGATATTGATAACCATATCAATCTCGTCCGCGCCGTTTTTTATTGCATCCTCTGTTTCAAAGCATTTCGTTGCCGTTGTGGAATAACCGTTGGGAAAGCCGATAACCGTGCATACGGCAACCTTATCGCCGACATATTCCTTTGCACGCGCAACATATGATGCGGGAATACATACGGAAGCCGTATGATATTTAATGCCGTCATCGCATATTGCTTTTATTTCCTCCCATGTCGCACCCTGTGCAAGTAACGTGTGGTCTACCGCGGATAAAATTTTTTCAAGTTCCATGCTTACACCTCATTTGTATTTGTTTTTTGCTCTTTGCGCGGGTTTTTCGGCACTTATGCCGTGTCCTGATGTAATGATTATAACATATGTCGGTAAATTATTCAAGAGCGTACCGATATTTTCGGCAAAAAGCGAATTGTCAAGTGAAACGCAACAAAAAAAATCAGTCGCACGGCAAAATGCCGTGCGACTGATTTCATTTTTAATAAATGTTCCCTTAAAGCTTATTTAATAGAGTTCTCGTAGGACTCGATCATCTTTTTAACCATCTGACCGCCTACAGAACCTGCCTGCTTGGATGTGAGGTCGCCATTGTAACCCTGCTTGAGGTTAACGCCGACTTCGTTTGCAGCTTCCATCTTAAACTTATTGAGAGCTTCCTTTGCCTCGGGGACAATATTCTTCTTGCTTGCCATTTTTATTTTCTCCTCAAATTTTGAAAATCAACATAAACTTTTTCTGCATTCCCCGAGAGTAACAGCGCCACGCCTGTCAAAACAGCTTTCATCGGATATTTCCGAAGCTTTTCCCTCCTTTGCTTTACAGGCTCGGGATGGCGCTGTTTCTTTTTGCCGCTTTGCCATTGTTCGGGCGAACACTACCGAACAAATGACTTATGTCGTTTGTTCTGGTCTTATTATCTGAAGCTTTGCATTTTTTATAAGTGGGAAAATAAAGCAATTTTTTTCTTTGGGCAAAAGCAAATACCACGGCATATAATAGAGTAGCGGAAGAAGATTTTTCCGCAAGAAAAAATGAAAAATATGCTTTACCCAAGCATATACGGAGACAAAATGAATCGTCGTGTTATAACAATAAATTCGCCCACCATGGCAATAAAAGCGGCACGATTATTAAACAGAAAGGGCATAAAGGCAAAAACGGTAAAATTACTCCCCGGGCAGAGCCCGAGAGGCTGCAGTGCGGGAGTGGAAATCGACTTTTTCAAGGTGAATGCCGCACTTGATATTCTCGCCGAGGCGGGAATATCATATGGCGGAATAGTGATTTTGTGAGACTTTTCGGGCTTTGAATAAAGCCGATATTATTTTTTGATTTCAAGAGGAATTTTATGATATATTTTGACAATGCCGCCACAACCTTTCAGAAGCCGCCTTCCGTTATGCGCGAAATGATGCGCTGTATGCGGGAATACTGCGGAAATCCCGGCAGGAGCGGGCATAAAATATCCATGCGTGCCGCAGAGGCAATATATGATTGCCGCATGAATATGGCGGAATTTTTCGGTATATCAAAGCCCGAAAATGTTATTTTCACAATGAATACCACTCATGCGATAAATCTTGCGCTCGGCGGTATTCTGCGGCGACGCGACCATGTTCTGATTTCAAATCTGGAACATAACAGCGTCGCACGCCCCGTCACCGCACTTGCCGAAAAAGGCATTATCACATACGGGATATTCAATGCGCTCTGCAATGACGACGAAGTGATACGCAATATAGAAGAGAAAATAACACCTTATACACGCGTTATCGTGACTCTGCATGCATCAAATATCTGTCCGCATCTTCTGCCGATATCAAAAATCGGCGCTCTTTGCAAAAAGCACGGGATAATTTATATCGTCGATGCGGCACAGAGCGCGGGAATTTATGATATAAATATAAAGGAAAACAATATTTCCGTGCTTTGTGTGCCGGGTCATAAGGGACTGTACGGACCGCAGGGGAGCGGCGCGGCGATTTTTGCCGATGATTTTGATTTTTCGCTTCTTTCGCCTACCGTTTTCGGCGGAAATGGGATAAATTCCGCGGAAATGGATATGGGACATGACACGCCCGAATCATATGAGGCGGGAACGCCTGCCACGCAATGCATCGTGGGACTGGGCGAGGGACTGAAATTTGTCAGGGCAAAGACAACAGCCGCCATCCGCGAGCATGAAAACGCAATTTATCGCAGGGTGCGCGACGGACTGCTCTCCATACCCGATGTCAGAGTGTTTCTCCCGTCTGCCGAAAACGGAAGCACCGTGCTTTTCACCTCTGCAAGGAGAAGTGCTTCCGCCATCGCGGCGGAACTTGCAGAACGCGGAATCTGCACTCGCGCGGGGATGCACTGCTCGCCTTTTGCGCATAAAACGCTCGGCACAGGCGGCGATGCCGTCCGCGCAAGCTTTTCTGTCTTCAATACGACCGATGAGGCAGATAGATTCCTCTTTGCGGTGGAAAAAGCGGCACCGGAAAAATAATAAAAACGGCATCGCTCGATGCCGTTTTTATTATCGAAATCATAGTTTTCGCGCACTATAATGAAGTTTTAGCGCACCATAATTAAAGTTTTCGCCCGCCACCCAAAAGTTTTCGCCCGCCTTTTTCAAAAGGCGGCTGGGGCAAGGGCAAGTCGCCCTTGTCGCGCTCCGCAGAGTGCGAAAGCTCTTCATCGGCGCTTTTCTTTTTGATAGCTTTTTCTTTTGCGCCTGTTTTTGCAAAAGAAAAAGAGGATGAAAAATTTGATTTCTTGTTTTGGCTGTTGACGGGACTTTAGCTCTATCGTAGGGCGGGAATTGACCGATTTGCGAAGCAAACTCGGTCGGCGTCGCCGAGA